>JBBTTS010000042.1:0-20397 GCA_038064135.1 Patescibacteria group bacterium
AGAATCATACCAAAAAGTGGAAGTGCCAGATGCAGACCGGGCCCACTATAGCCAGCGTACCATCGATTTTGAGTTTGACTTTCCCCATGGGCGTGACGAGTTGCTTGGCTTGGCATACCGAACTAGTTTTGATCTAGACAACATCGCAAAAAACTCTGGTAAAAGCATGGATTACACCGTAAAGGGCACAGGTGAAAAATTTGTACCCCACGTAATAGAGCCAAGCTTTGGCGTAGAACGCACAATAGTTGCCGTTTTGGCAAGCGCCTATACCGAGGACGAAGTAAACGATGAAAAGCGAGTGTACCTTAAGCTGCCAGCAAACTTAGCACCGGTAAAGACGGCCGTATCGCCACTGCTCAAAAACAAGCCAGAACTTGTAGCAAAGGCAAGGGAAGTCTACTACATACTAAAACGTGATGTTGGAGCAGTTATGTGGGATGATAACGGCAACATCGGTAAACGCTACCGCCGCCAAGACGAAATCGGCACCCCATACTGCGTCGTCATCGACTTCGACACACTAGAAGACGATTCAGTAACCGTAAGAGATAGAGATACCACCAACCAAACCCGCATCAAAATCTCCGATCTAGCCAACAAGATTTCATAGATGAGTGATACATTTGTTAAAAATCCATAATGTATAAATTTATTTGGAAGATACAAATAGACCGGAAGTTTACTGAGCAAGAGTTTATTAATTTTTGGCGTGAAACCAGTACTATTTTGCAAAAATACAAAGGCGCTGCTGGTACCATAATTCACAAAGTTGAAGGCGAAGAACGGACTTATATGGCTATTGCTAGTTGGCAAACTAAAGCAGATAGGGATGCAATGCAAGCCGATACCGATAGTGGTGATTCTGAACTGGCTAAACGATGGCAAAAATACCCAAAGAATAGTGAGTGGGGCAAAACTGAATTCATAGGACGAATTGAAGAAATTGACAATGTTAAGCCCGAAAACATCCGAAAATTTTGGAAAAAGTAAGATTATTGTACTAAAGTGTTAGAATAATAGTGTAAATTTACGGAGGCACAATATGTTAGGCGAGAGCACAGTTTTTGCTACGGTGGCGGTCAAGGATATAAATAGTGCAAAAGAATTTTATAGTGGTACATTGGGATTAAAACAAACCGACGAAAACCCAGGTGGGGTAACATTTAGTAGTGGCTCAGGTAAGATATTTGTATATCAAGCACCAACAGCTGGTACTAACCAGGCAACTTGTGCGGCATGGGAAGTTAATGGCATCGAGGCAATCGTTGAGGGTCTAAAAGCCAAAGGCGTTACCTTTGAACAATATGAAGTACCTGGAACTACAAGGGAAGGTGATATTCATATCATGGGCAACATGAAAGCCGCATGGTTTAAAGACCCTGACGGCAATATTCTAAATGTGGTTAGTTTAGGTTGAAATTGTAAGTATATAGCTAAATTTATAAATTGATTGGGGATGATATTTATGAAAAAACTATTACCAATTATAGTTGTTTTGTTAATTGCAATTGGCGGGGGTGGATACGTTTTATTCAAAAAGTCTGATGATAAAAATACTGGGAACCAAAATTCTCAACAATCCCAAAATAATAATTCCGAGTCATCAAAAGAAAATAAAACCGCAAACGAATCAAAATTGTATGATCCATGCACTTTATTTGCATATGAAGATTTTGCCAGAATTTGGAGTTTGGCCGAAGTAAAACAGACAAAAGTCGACAAAGAATTAAAAAATTCCGACCATACGGTTAATAGTTGTAACTTTGAGCAAGCCAATGACGGAAGTGTAGCCGGAATGTCTAATGCCTATAATTTCGTTGTGAGTGTTCTAAAATTTGACTCAGCCGATGCAGCAAAGGCACGCTTTAATGCCGATAAAGATTCTATCGCTCAATTATCTTCCAGAAGAAACGAACTGGAAAGCACAACTCAAGTTGGCGATGGAACTTACTTTAATGTAGCAGCTTCAGGTGAAATAGTAATAAAAACCGAGAGTTACATAGTAGTTTTAAAAGGCAATCATATAATCGAAGTTTCTTCGGTAAGAATTGACGGAGTTGACCAAACTCAAAATCGACAAAACTTAATTACACTAACAAAAGCTAAACTCTAAAATTTTAAAGACTCCATCATTTCGATTTAATTGACAATTGGGCGTATACTTTATTGTATAAATAAGGAGAAGTTCAATGGAAGTACAAGTTAATATATGGGGTGTACTGGCTGGTACTCTGGTAGCTATGCTGGTTGGTAGCATATGGTACGCTCCACAAGTTTTTGGAAATACCTGGAAGAAATTAGTTAAATTAGACGAGAAAAAAATGAAATCCGAGGCGGGTAAAGCGTATATTGGTATGTTAATTTTATCGCTGATTTCGTCTTATGTAATTGCTCATGTAGCATACCTGAGTAGTACTTTTTACAATGTTTCGCTTACTCAAGCAGGCATCACTACCGGATTATGGCTATGGGTTGGTATCGCATTACCGGTAATTGCCGGTAATGGAATGTTCGAACAACGTCCAAAAAATTTAATACTACTAAACGTAGGTAATCAGTTAGTAACTATGGTATTGGTTGGGTTTACGATAGGCGCAATTGGCGTCTAATAAAATATAAAAAGCGAGCTTTATAATAGTTTAAAAAAATTGAGCGAGGGATATTTAGTGGCAAGTAATAAATTTAATTTTAGTAATTTGAAGGCGCTTTATTTTAACTGCACACTTAAAAAATCTCCTGAGCCAAGTCACACAGAGCTACTCATCGATGTAAGTAGGCAAATTATGGAAAAACAGGGTGTAAGTACCGAAGTAATTCGTCCTATTGATCAGGATATTGCTACTGGTGTTTACCCAGACATGACAAAGCATGGCTGGAAGAGTGACGGCTGGCCTAAGATCTATAAAAAAGTACAATCCGCAGATATTGTAGTTCTTTGTGGGCCAATTTGGCTTGGTGACAATAGTTCGGTAATGAAACAAGTTATAGAAAGGCTATATGCTAACTCACACATATTAAACAATCAAGGCCAATACGCCGATTACGGCAAAGTTGGTGGCTGCTTAATAACCGGCAACGAAGATGGTGTCAAGCATTGTGCTATGAATGTGCTTTATAGTCTTGGGCACCTTGGTTACACTATTCCGCCTCAGGCCGATGCCGGCTGGATAGGCGAAGCTGGACCAGGTCCAAGTTATGGCGACAAAATTGCAAACGGTAAGCTAGCAGGACTGGATAATGATTTTACGAATCGAAATACAACTTTTATGACATGGAACTTAATGCATATTGCTGATATGTTGAAAAAATCTGGCGGTGTTCCTGCCTACGGTAATCAGCGAAGTAAATGGGATGCTGGGGCTAGATTTGATTTTGAAAATCCCGAATATCGCTAATTTTACGGTGTAATCGGTGTTTCGGTGAATTTTACGTTGCTTGGCACGCTTAATATTGATTCGTCTACTGACCAACTTCGGCACTTCATGCTGAAATTTTTTCCTGCCGTTTGCGTACTACTGGTGGTTGGTGAACCAGTACTATTTGGTTGAATAGTTTTTGTGTCGAACACGATCCCGAAACTTCCACCATCTGTTTTGGTCCAGCTGTAGCTTTTTTCGCTGGTTACTAATGTATTTGATTCTCCTGTATTTCCTCGCTCGGTAGTTAGATTGAGTGAAATACGTCCGCGACCTTTACCATCGGTGTACATTGTGCCAGTGCCACTACCGCCGCTGTCGCTGTAGCTTAGGTTACATTTTCTTGCCATACCAGCACTTCTAAAAGTTTCCAAGCTGCCTTCGACGGCTTCTTCGGAGTCTTCATTATTACTTTGAGTATTTTGATTCGCCGGTGGGTTCTGTGAACTAGCAGTAGAATTACTATCAGTTTTTTTATCATCCTTGTTTAAAAAAATAAATCCACCAACGGCGGCGATTGCTACTATCACTCCAACCACAATCATAGTCAATTTATTCATAAGTTCCTCCTAATTAATATCATTAAGTATGCTCTATTAATATTCTAAATGCTAGCATGAGCAATTTTTAAAGCTCAATAGTTGGTGTATCATGTTGCGTGCCATGGCAACAAGTGAACCCGATAAATTTAATGAGCTAATGTTTGAGACTTTTGGCCTTGAAGGCGCAAGGCAATTTGCCACTCTGCAAGCCTATACGACTGAACCCTTCAACGTTTCGGTAGCTGACATGGTGAGTATGTTCGAAACTTTGCCGCAAATTGACCCAAGTGTTAAGGACGATGAAGAAGCTCTGAGAGACGGTGTTATAACGGCACTATCTCCGTTACTACCGGTTGATACGGGAGATTTAATTGAATTAAGTCGCGCCCGATCTTATTTAAACGACGACATTTTTTGTCAACTACCCGATGGTGTTAAGATTATCGGCAGCTGGTTGGGGCTATCTGTCGGAACTTGGTTCGATACACCTGTGGATGAATATTTTAACTATCCTGAACTGTATACCCGTGAAGCCGGATTATGTGCCTGCTTGGACCTGGTTACTATTTCTTACTTAGACGAGCAACGCCAGACCGCCGATATTGTGGTGCCCTTAGAACATGGGCTTCCAGAGTGGCGAAGGGTAATAACCCCGTTTTAATAAACCCAACTAGTGTATTATTAAGTAGATGATCAAAAAACGCCAGAGACCCACGGCATATGCTTTTATAGATAGTCAAAACCTAAACCTTGGCGTACAAAAAGTCGGCTTTAAGATGGACTGGCGCAAATTCTATTACATGTTGACAACCAAATATAATGTCAAAAAAGCTTTTATGTTTATTGGCCATATGCCTGAATACGAAGATCTTTACATGCAAATGCACGACATCGGATTTTTAGTGGTGCTTAAGCCAACTCACGAAACTCACAAACTGCCGACTGATCCGAATATGCCGCAAAAGCCCGAAAATTCTGAGGAGAAAAAGATAATAAAGGGTAATATTGATGCCGAATTAGTTCTATGGGCTATGAAAGAACTTTCAAATTACGACAAAGCAATTATAGTGAGTGGTGACGGCGATTTTTACTGTCTGGCTGAGTATTTACACGAAGTTAATAAACTTGGACATATTATGACTCCCAATTGGCAATATTCGGGCCTGCTAAAACCGTTCGAAGACAAAATCATAAGGCTTGATAATTTAAAACGACAGTTAGCCTATAAATCTCGGTCAAAAAAAACAGTTCATAAAAAAATCTAGACAAAACTCGGTTAAACAATGCATACTCTTAGCAGTAAAAGGAGTTTATTATGCTGGTAGAGGTGAATTTATTAGCAGTAATTTTAGCGGCTGTAAGTAGTATGGCGGTAGGGGCTTTTTGGTACGCCAAATCGGTATTTGGCGCCGACTGGCAAACATTAACTAGATTAACAGACAAGCAAATTGCCCCAAAAGCATCAAAAGCTTTACCGGTTGCATTCGTTACTTCGCTTGTCATGGCGTATGTGTTGGCCCACGTGGCATTCATATCTAATTATTTTTTTAGACATTCATTTTTACAAGATAGTGTTACTATTGCAGTGTGGATGTGGCTGGGTTTTCAGGGCCTAAGAGTGATAATGCACGACACATTTGAACAGCGACGTAAAAAACTGACCTTGATAAATATTGGTAACGACTTTGTTACAATCGTTGTTATGGGGCTGATCATCGGCTGGATTGGTATCTGAGCCTCTCGTGTTAGTTTATGATACTGTTTCGTGGCGTAGATCTTAATCTCCACTTCGAGTCCGTTCCTCTTACCGTTGGAGATGCTAGCTCTATCGCTGAATCAGGTATTCGTTTGGTAGCGCTAACAAGATTTGAACGAAAATTACCAATGTTTCCTAAGTAACCAAGAGTCTGAGCTACATCGTATATTTCCGATATACCGGTCGACCCGCTAGCGTTATTTAATTGCCTTAAAGCACGTGTTGCTAGATCATGTGCTTCAAACATTCTAGGAAATCTTTGCTCGTCTATTGGACCAAATGCTCTTCTAATTTGATATGGGATGTCGGCGGAAATTAATGCCGAATCCATACGCTCATGACCATCTTGAAGAATTATTGGGTCTCGGTTTCGGTAACCGTCTATTAATTCTTGAAATTGGGCTGTAACATCACGTAGTAGTTGTGTTGCTTGCCAATATCGAATATTTTTAGGTCCGCGTTTAGTAAGTGTTAAAAATCCAGTGCTTACCAATGATTTAAGCTGGCCTTCTATCATGTTGCGCTCTATCTCAAAACCACCTACTAGATTGCTAACTTTTTCGCGGTCGAAACTTCCGGTTTGGCTGGCTAACATACTCATAATTGCAAGTCTTTTTATATGTGTGTAAGAATTCTCATTTTCGTCATTCGGGACAACATGGTTTCGTTTTCCGATTACGTCTTCAAGTCTTAGGTGCATCGGTGCGCCCGCTATCCTAGTTAGCATTTGACCAGATATAGAGCGAAGTAATATTCCATATGGGGTTAACCAAACAAATTCTCGTGAAGTAGACTGTGACGAACTACCAGTGTCTTGGGTCGCAAAATTTAATGCAGCTGGGCTAAAGAAGTTCCGTAACTGCCTCCTTAAAACGTGTATATTTAAGGGTTCTAGTTTTGTAGCTCCTGTTTCTTCAATTTTGCTATGAAGCTCATTTATACTTTTTGGGGTTTCGCTTAAAAGTCCCGTTACCAAGCAGCGATATTCATTAGTGCAGTGCGACAAAGTCATTTCTAATTCAAACGGAGACATTGTATCCGGTAGAGGTTCATGTAGGCTTGGGTCTTGTTCGTAAAGTCCAATAAAATTTTGTAAACTTTCATGTTGTTGAGGTGTTTGTGATGTCATTGCTCAATATTTTTATCACACAATGTGTTCAATAACAAAAGCGTAATGGCGCGTCTAGGGTATAATTAACATTAATATATGGATAAGCAGTTTTTTCCTGAACATTTTTATTGGGGGGCCAGCACGGCCTCGCATCAGGTAGAAGGTGGTACGGTAAACCAATGGACTATCTGGGAATTGGCTCACGCTAAACAACTCTCTAAAACTGCCGAACAGCGACTAGACTGGCTACCAGATTACAAACACATAAAATCAAAAGTCGAAGACCCACAAAATTACATATCTGGCAATGGAGTCGAACATTTTAAGCGCTACAAAGAAGATTATAGAATCGCCAAATCCCTAAATCTAAATGCGCTAAGATTTGGTATTGAATGGTCGCGGGTTGAGCCGGTGGAAGGACAGTGGGATGAAGAGGTTTTTGAACATTACCGAAAAATGATCTTGGAAATGAAGGCCAAAGGCCTGGAGCCATTTTTAAATTTATGGCACTGGACAATGCCCACATGGTTTGCTGATCAGGGAGGGTTTACAAAACGTGGTAATGTTAAGTTTTTTGAGCGGTTTGTTCAGAAAATTGCCGATGAATTCGGTCACAATTTACGACACGTTATTACAATTAACGAACCAAATGTCTATACAACATTCAGTTATTTAACCAAAGAGTGGCCGCCCCAGGAAGGTAATTTACTGCACGCTGCGATGGTAATTTGGAATTTAGTTTTAGCGCACAAACGAGCGTACAAAATTTTAAAGCGCAAAAATTCTAAACTACTGGTTGGTGTCGCTACCCAGCTTGCTAACATTCAGGCCAAACGACCAAGAAATTTATTTGACGAATTTTCAGTAAAAATTATGCGCTACGTTTGGAACTGGTTTTTCTTAAATCGGATACGTCGCCATCAAGATTTTGTGGGATTTAATTATTATTTTTCGGACTATTACACGGGGTTTTTGAAACGCGACAACCCAAAAGTTCCGGTGAATGATTTGGGTTGGTATATGGAACCCGAAGGTCTTTACCCACTATTACTAAGAACTTGGACCCACTATAAAAAACCAATTTTCGTTACCGAAAACGGTGTCGCCGATGAGCAAGATCAATACCGCAGATGGTGGCTAGAAGAAACCATCATTGCTATGGAGCGAGCGATCAGCGAAGGGGTTGAATTGAAAGGTTACTTTCACTGGAGTCTTTTGGACAACTTTGAATGGAAGTACGGTTGGTGGCCGAAATTTGGTTTAGTTGAAGTTGATCGCAACGACGGTATGAAGCGCAAGGTTCGACCCAGCGCTGTTTGGTTTGCCGAAAAAATAAAGAAAATCTAGGCAATTAAGTCAGTAGCGTAGGTAACAAAAGGCCTAACACCACATATTGTGTTTTATGCACAAGTAAATCAAAGTTGTGGATAACTTTGGCAATAATCTTTTCAATAAATCAAAAAAGTACTTGCAGTGGGTCGGTGTGGGTAGTATATTCATCTCAGTGGGTAAACGTGGGTAGTCCAAAATAGATTGCCACCGACAAAAATAAAAACCACTAGCAGCTTAAACAACAACCAATGGCCACGGTAGACTATTTCGAAAGGAAGCTTGACGATAAGCGGCGGTTAACCATACCGACCGAGCTTCGCGCTGAGTTTTCTACAGGAGTAGTTATTACCAGGGGGTTTCAGGACTATTTACACCTGTACCCTAAATCGGTCTGGGACGAACAAGTAGAGTCGCAACTTCAGGGAAATATCCTTGACGAAAAAACTGCTGACTTAAACGTTCAATTCCGAATGGGCAAATCAGAAAGCGTGCTGGACGCAAAACAAGGTAGATTTACCATCGATCAGCAGCTGTTAGATTATGCTGGCATCAACAAGGCGATTGTTGCCGTAAGAGCAGGAAAATACTGGCGAATATTAGCAGGATAATTCGGCTACGATTCGAAATAGCGAACTTTTACAACTTAAAACCAATCAGATAGAAAACCTGACTCGAGGTTGGCTATCTGGCAGTCAGCAGGTGGTAAAAGGGCACCACCTTTAAAAACCCTCGTACCTTACATCAAAACACCTCCCAAAACTCCACCTCACACATAAGTCTCTCAATAGTTTGGAAGTAACGAGTTTGAAGATTTTTAAAATCTTACACATTTTGTAAACTCGTAACATACGGCCAAACTGTTTAAATCAAAAACAAAAACACCAAAAAAACAAAAAGTTGACTGCTGGATAGGTGACCTTGCAAAAACAAAAAGTAATTGCAAGATAAGCTATCAATGCCCGGCATGGAATCCGAGCATTCATAGTAAACCCTTGCAAAAACAAAAACAAAAAGTTTTTCATGAAAGACACACACCAAAAAAACCAAATCAAACACATTCCGGTATTATTAGAACCGGTTCTGTCATATCTAGACCTAAAGGAAGGGGAAAGCTACCTCGACCTAACGGCTGGCTATGGCGGGCACGCAGGTCAAATACTAGGACGCACCTTGGGTTATAACCATGCCTTTCTCGTCGATCGCGATCAAAGCGCAATTGATTTCTTGCAAACAAAATTTGCAGGTCGAGGCGTAACACTGTTGCACCAAGACTTTTACTTAGCAGCAAAAAAACTGTTAGATGAGGGACATCGATTCGACATTATATTGGCGGATTTGGGTGTGTCGTCACCGCACCTAGAAGATGCGAGTCGGGGATTTAGCTTCCAATCTGATGGTTCGCTAGATATGCGAATGGATCAAAACCAAGACTTAGACGCTGAAAAGTTAATAAATAATAATAGCGTAGAAGAACTTGAAAAAATCATTCGGGTTTTTGGTGAAGAACCAAGGGCAAAAAAAATCAGTCTAGCAATTGTGCAAAACCGTCCAGTAATGTCCACCAAACAACTTGCAGAAATTATATTAAATGCAATCGGTGGTAAAAGGCAAAAAACGCATCCGGCAACAAAAACATTCCAAGCTTTGCGAATAGCAGTAAACAGTGAGCTTGAGCTATTAACAAATGCCTTACCGATTTGGATAGAGCTATTAAAACCAGGAGGGCGAATTGCGGTTATCAGCTTCCACAGTCTTGAAGATCGATTGGTCAAACAAGCATTTAGTGAAGTTTCTGGTAATCGTTACGACGCCAGCTTGCAACTTTTGACAAAAAGTCCAATTGTTGCGGTAGCGGAAGAAATTGCTTTCAATCCGCGTTCACGTAGCGCAAAGCTACGCGTCGCCGTTAAAAAATAAAAACAAAAGAAAGGGAGATCCAAAATGCCAATTCAGGTAAAAAGCCTCTCCCGTGCATACAAAGTTAAAGTCCGCGTCGGCTAAAACTTTGCCTTGCGCTAAAATTGGTGTTTGCTTGTAGCAATACAGGCAAACACCACCAAAACAAAAACAAAAAATGACATATTCATCAAGTGTGGCTATCAATCGGCATCGATTTGGTGGACGCAACCAAAACACAACAACATTTCAAGCCCAGGCAAAAACTCTTGGCCCGGTGAGCAACACCGTAATCTTGATTATAATGACCTGTTTGCTGGGACTGCTTTATTTAACTCAGGTAACTAAAACTAATAGTTATAGTTATCAAATCAGCGAGTTAACAAGTAGGCAAACCCAGCTTAAAAGCGAAAAAGCAGAACTGGAAGTTAACTCGGCTCGCTTGCAGGCTCTGGACAGGGTAAAAGAAAGCCAAGTTGCCAAAAATTTAGTTTCGGTTGCTCCTAGTGCTACTATTCAAAACTAACTGTGGTTAAAAGTGTATGACACCGAACCCTAAAGTCAATGAATTGACGCGTGTTCGTATATGGTACGCGTTGTTGATTTTGATAACGGTGGCTATTGTTGTTAGATTATTTTTTCTTCAAGTTATCAGATACGATTACTATTCCAAAGCGGCTTTATCAAAGCAATTAAAACAATATGAAATACCAGCCGACCGCGGACATATTTTAGCTCACGATGGCCGATCTACAACGTCCCTCGTGTTAAATGAAACAAAGTATACGGTTTTTGCAGATCCCAAATTTATTACCAACCCAAAAGACGCTGCTCGTGACGTTCAAAGAAT
The DNA here is from genome assembly GCA_038064135.1 of Patescibacteria group bacterium. Classification (GTDB taxonomy): domain Bacteria; phylum Patescibacteriota; class Saccharimonadia; order Saccharimonadales; family OMJO01; genus JBBTTS01. Next base: position 10,907 of record JBBTTS010000042.1, read on the forward strand.
TATTGGTGGAGATGCTGGTGAAATTGAAAAAAAAATGCAAAGTGATTCCCGTTATGTTGTGTTGGCTAAAAAATTAGACAAGAATCAAAAACAAAAAATCAACGATTTAAAAATAAATGGCCTTGGCACCAGGGAAGTACCTGTACGTACTTACCCTCAATCACAACTTGCGGCCCAGCTACTTGGTTTTGTTGATGATGAAGGAATAGGCAAGTATGGTGTCGAGGAAGCGCTTAACGATGAACTTAAAGGTGCTCCAGGAGAATTAAAAGCAATTACCGATGCCCAGGGTGTGCCTCTGGCATCGAATAAGGACAACATTATTAAAGACCCTAAAGCTGGCGATAGTTTATTGCTCACAATCGATGTTGGAATTCAAAAGCGCCTAGAAGACATATTAAAGCAAGGTTTGGACATAGCAAAATCTAGCTCGGGCAGTGCACTTATTATGGATCCAAACAGTGGAGCAGTTAAAGCCATTGCAAATTATCCGACATATAACCCGGCAGAATTTTTTAAAGTAGAACAAAAGGACCAACTAGTATTTACAAATGCTGCCGTAAGTGCACCTTTAGAAGTGGGGTCGGTCATGAAATCCTTTACGGCGGCTGCCGCCATCGACATGGGAGTTGTTAGCAAAAACACCAGTTATTTTGATCCTTCACAGTTTAAGGTTGGCGATAAAACCATTACCAATATTGAAGAAGACGGTGGTGCCGCACAAAGAACGGTAGCCGACATACTACAACTTTCATTAAATACTGGCGCAACCTGGCTATTAATGCAAATGGGTGGTGGCGAAATTAACGAGCAAGCACGTACCAGGTGGCATGATTATTTAACGAATCACTATCAATTTGGAAAATTAACCGGAATCGAACAAGGTTACGAGGCACCTGGCGTAGTCCCGCACCCAACAGAAGGTTTTGGTCTTAATATTCAGTTTGCAAATACTGCTTTTGGTCAGGGCATGACTAATACGCCACTACAACTGGGGGCAGCCTTGTCATCTATCATAAATGGCGGAAAATATTACAAACCTCACCTGGTAGAAAAAAGAATCAAAAATGATGGAACAGAAATTATTACCGAAAAAAAGGTTGTACGCGAAAAGGTCGTTAGTGATCAGGTTAGCTCTGACATGCGAGATCTAATGGAAAATGTCATCAGTAAGAACTATCTGGTATATGGCATGAAGAACCTAAGGCAAGAATTTAGGGTGGGCGGAAAGACGGGTACCGCGGAAGTGCCAAAACCTGGTGGCGGATATTATGACGATAGATTCAACGGAACGTTTATTGGTTACGTTGGAGGCGACACACCCGAGTATGTAATTATCGTAAGGGTAAATGAACCTAAAATAGACGGTTATGCCGGCGCCAGGGCAGCCGCACCAATATTCGTTAATCTAACTAATATGTTAATCGACAGTTTTGGGGTAACACCAAAAAGCCAATAGCGCTATAATAAGTAGAACTAAACAGGAAATAATATGGACCAAATACTCAGTATCACCGTAGAAATAAACACCGTAATCAGAATTTTACTACTTGGTTTCTTGGGATTTTTATTGAGTATGCTAATTACTCCGTTATACACAACCGCTGCATTTACTTGGACATGGTGGAAAAAACCCCGACAAACTACTACTACCGGCGAAAAAGCCACTATGTTTAATAAATTACACGCCCAAAAACATCAAAGACACATTCCGACCATGGCCGGGATGGTGTTTGTGTTAGCTACTGTAGCTGCTACATTACTCTTTAACCTTACAAGAGAAGAAACGTGGCTACCGTTGGCGGCTTTTTCAGGCGCAGCAGCTGTTGGGTTAATTGATGACATAATTAATATTAGAGGTAGCGGTAAAGGCGTGGCGGGGTTATCGTCGCGACTAAAATTATTACTAACCACAGCAGTCGCTTTAATTGGCGGTTGGTTTTTTTACTTCAAACTAGAGGTAGACACTATCCAACTGCCAGGAGTAGGTGATATTGGACTGGGTTGGTTAATAATTCCATTGTTTGTTCTAGTGGTGGTATCAACGGCAAACGCAGTCAACATTAGTGATGGATTAGATGGTCTGGCTGGTGGACTATGTGCAATAGCATTCGGTACATATGCCGTAATTGCCTTTATCGAACAGCGCTACGGTATAGCGGGATTTTGTATGACTATCGTTGGCGCTCTATTGAGCTACACCTGGTTTAATATTTTTCCAGCCCGCTTTTTTATGGGTGACGTTGGGTCATTTGCATTAGGCACGGCATTAGGTGTTGTGGCCATGCTGACAGATACTGTGCTCCTTTTGCCGATAATTGGTGCGGTTTTCGTAGCAGAAGCAGGCTCATCAATGCTCCAAATTCTTTCCAAGAAGATTCGTCGCGGTAAAAAAATATTTAAAATTGCACCAATCCATCATCATTTCGAGGCAAGTGGTTGGCCCGAAACCAAAGTTACAATGCGTTTTTGGGTGCTAGGACAAGTTGCCGGTTTCTTGGGTCTTATTGGATTTTTGCTCGGAAGGGGTTAAATGTTTCCAAGGCAGCGACGGTCAGTTGCAGTAGATAGATCTGGTGCAATTCGTCGGCATCGACCAGATTATGTGCTAGTTATCATTTCGGTAATTCTAATGGTGATTGGTTTAGTGGTCATTTACGCTATCAGCCCAGGTTTGGCTGTTATTAAAAACGTGGGCGAGAATTATTATGCCACCAAACAAGTCATTGCAATTTTGTTGGCGATTATTTGTTTCTTGATTGCCGCACAAATGCCCATAAATAAGTGGAAGCAACTAGAAAAATCACTCATAATCTTGAGTATATTATCAGTTATTGCAGTGCAACTATTGGGAGAAGAAGTTAACGGTGCCTATCGATGGGTACAAATTGGCGGTTTGTCGTTCCAGGCTGTAGAGCTCATAAAACTGACATTGATAATTTGGTTAGCCGGATTATTTACTAATCGCATACAGGGCGGGGAAATGGCAGATTTCAACAAAACCTTAAAACCAATACTCATAGTTCTTGGGCTGCTAGCAGTTGTTGTAGCAATCCTCCAAAGTGATTTAGGGTCTATGGGGGTTTTGGTAGCGATAGTGGCAATGATGAGCTTTATTGCTGGCCTACCACTTAGAAGGGTAATGACAATCGGAACATTAGTTGGTGTAGGAGCAGTGTTGGCAATTAGTAGCACACCATATCGTCGTGAACGTTTAGCTAACTTTTTGCAACCCGAACGAGACTGCCAAAACAGTGGCTATCAAGCTTGCCAAGCGCTAATAACAGTTGGCTCTGGCGGAGTATTTGGTAAAGGCTTGGGTCACGGTGTCCAAGCTTACGGCTACCTACCCGAAGCAGCCAACGACTCAATATTTGCTATTATGGCCGAAAAATTTGGATTTTTTGGGCTAAGTATTATTCTTTGCTTGTATGTTATTTTGTTTTCCAGAATGCGACGAATTATCGAGCGTACCCCGGATATGTTTAGTAGATTCATGGTATCCGGTATTTTGGCTTGGTTAAGCACCCAAAGTTTGATAAATATTGGTGCTATGACGGGCCTGCTGCCACTCAAGGGAATTACTTTGCCATTTGTGAGCGCTGGAGGAACCAGCCTGTTATTTATTGCGCTGGCTATTGGAATAGTTTTTCAAGTATCACGCTACACTAGTTACGGCGTGGCATCACTAAACGATAGGGAAGGAGGTAGGCGTGAAGATACTTCTGACTGGCGGCGGAACCGGCGGCCATATAACTCCGCTGTTAGCCGTCGCCCATGAGTTAAAAAAAAGTAACCCTGATTGTGTAATTACATACATCGGCGAAAGGGACGGAAAGTTTGATCACATCGTTGATGGTGATGCTAACATAGATGTCGTTAAACGCATATTCGCCGGTAAGTATAGACGATATCATGGCGAATCCACCATCAAGCGCTTAACAGACATAAAAACCTTGCTATTTAACTTCCGTGATCTAGTTTTATTTGTAATTGGCACTTTTCAGGCAATTTTTTTGCTGATGCGCCAACGCCCTGATGTCATTTTTCTAAAGGGTGGTTTTGTAGGTGTACCAATTGGGCTTGCAGCAGCCTTGTTGCGCATACCTTTTGTTACCCACGATTCTGATGCTATCCCTGGATTGGCTAATAGGATTGTTGGACGCTGGGCTAAAATTCACGCCGTCGCACAAAAGGTCGATATGTATGCGTATTCACCAAAAAATACCGTCCAGGTCGGTGTCATTGTAGCTGAGGAATTTGATTTAGTTGATAAGCAAGTGCAAAACCATTTCAAGCAACAGCTAAATTTAAATATTACAGACCCTCTACTTGTGATTACTGGTGGCAGCAGTGGGGCACAAAGGTTAAACCAAGCCATGGTAAAAATTGTGCCAGACTTAATTTCCGATTTTAATAATTTAAATATAATACACCAAGCTGGGCATGGAAAAACTGATATTTATGGTGAATACAGTAGTCCTAGGCTTAAGGTTATAGATTTTATGAAACCAATGCATCAATTTACGGGCGCAGCCGATATTATTGTCGCACGATCTAGTGCAAATACCTTGGCAGAATTAGGTGTTCAAGGCAAAGCCACAATTGCTGTGGCCAACCCTTTATTAACCGATGGACACCAAATTAAAAACGCCGAAGAACTTGCAAAATTGGATGCCGTAATTTCGGTTAACGAAAATTCTAAGGAAACTGATCAGGTTCAACTCAATTTGGCTATTCGTGAGCTTTTAAGCGACCCTGTAAAACGAGAAAAAGTGGCTGCAAACCTACACGAAAACACAATTCAGGGCGCTGCCAAAGTGCTGGCAAAAATACTTATGGAACAATCTAAAGTAGGCCACTAGGTTGGGTAAATTTTCATTAAAAATAAAGAAGAGTCATTCCCGAAATAGCGGGCGAACTTCTTCCTTTTCCTATTATCGTACCAGCGTTAATGATAATCGAAATATTGATCCATCAAAAATTACCAGAGAAAGGTTAATGCCCTCAAAACGCCGTTCAATCAATTTATTAAAAAAAATACCACAATTAGTTATCGCTATATTAATCTTTTCTTGTATAGCCTACGTGTTTTCGCTATCTGTTGATCCAAGGATTGTAATAGCCGATCAACAGAGTTTGTCGCTTCAACCGGTTGAAGTATATAAGAGCGAAATTTCTAAGATATTAAAAAACTCACCCTTAAATTTCACAAAAATTACTATAAATACGAAGTTAGTTGCAAAGCAAATCGAAGATGCTTTCCCAGAAATACAAAGCTCCTCGATAGCCTTACCGCTTTTAAATAGGAGACCAATTGTACATATTAGGCTTTCGACTCCGGCTGCGATAGTGCATACTTCAAATGGCGTTTTCGTAATGGATAGTAGCGGCAAAGCCATAATGAACGATAATCAATTAAATTTATCTGAACGGCAAAAATTACCTAAAATTCATGACCAAAGTCAGCTTCAAATAGACCCCGGGAAGGGGATAATGAAATCTGGCGACGTTACATATATTACAACATTTATATCTGAACTTGAAAAAAATAAATATAAAATAAAAGAAATTATTCTGCCACCGGTTGCTAATGAAGTGCAATTTCATTTAGCCGATAAACCTTATTTTATTAAGGCAAACCTGAGTCTAGACCCCTATCAACAAGTTGGTACTTTTTTAGCATTGCAAAATAAGCTCACCACAGATAATTCGTTGCCAACTAGTTATATAGATGTCCGAGTAGAGGAGCGGGCTTATTATCTCTAGTCAATCGAGCTTTACTTACATCCTTCTTCCAGACAGAATGTATTTTAAAGATTAATACGTATATTAATTTTACTCTTCCACTCTACCCTAAATGTTCGTAAATTGTTCATTTTTTATAAACACTTATATTTATTTGAAAACTATACCAACATATCAAAGTAGGGAAAAAGCAAATATATTATAGTAATTATGATAGTAGGGTAAAATATATTTTACGAAACGAAATATGTGAAAAAGCAAGTGTTTTCACAAACAAACTGTGGAAAAGTCAAATTGTTGTAAGTACTTACAACATAAAGCATTGAGGTTTATAGCTAGTGTTAAGGAAGTTATATGATAACTAAATAGAGAATGTAGTAACAATTGCGAAGCTTTTTTACAATGACATGCTTCTGCCCCTCCTTAGGGGACATATATTGTTTCACAGACAAACATTATTATAAGGGTCGTAAAAGATATATTGTGCGACGTTGTATGCGTAGAGCGTTTGCATGCTCTGCTACTACATTTATGATTGCTGTTCCTATTTCATCCTAATATTTTGATTAAATTTTTTTATTTCTCTGCTGGGTCTACATAGCTTAATAAATAATTTAATTAAGCCTGACCCTGTTTATAAAAAGTTAAATAAAACGTGTTCGTAAAATGTATATCATTTATTAAAACATTAATAACAATTATTATAAAACTGATTATTATTTTAATAATAAGACTTATTTCTATTCAGCGAGAGCGTAGGTGGCTTTGGCAACACGCTTAAACTGTTGCTTGCCTTGCAGGTTCAATAGAATAGTCGTTTCTTTTACGTAGCGGCTTTTAAGTACACGCTTGACGATTTCGTCACGGTGAAGGGGTTCACCTGCCTTTTTAAGAACTTCACTGATGATATCGGCAACAGTTCCCTTTTCGTAGCCCCATTCTTTCAAAGCGTAAATTCCACGTCCAATTAAAACAAAGCGTTTGTCTTTGATCAGTTCGTTATGAATAGCCTGTGTAGTTACATCTTTACGTTTAAAATCGCTCTTCTTGATCGAATCAGAGATTTCGTTAAAGTGCATATGCTTACCCTGCTCTTTTAGGATAACGTAGATTTTATCGCGGATGTTCTTGGGGTTGACCAGCGGCCATTTAATTAGTCCCCAGCGGCCATTTAGGGTAGCCAAGTGTTTGCTGGCGCCTGCAAGAGCTTCGGTATTTTTGTGGTCGTCGTGACCGGCTTTCTCGGCAATCTGTTTTACATCTGTTGGCTCACCAATACCTTTAACGGCTTCAATAATACCGTTAACCAAATCCTTGATTTTCTTTTCGTTATGAATACTAGTTATGCCAACAGAATGGTGGAAATGATCATTATCTTCTACTATGGATAATTCTGGGCACAATGCAGCCAAAAATGCAATCCTTGACTGATTTAAGCGTGAATTCTCTTTTGTAACTTTTGCAGTTAGGTCTTGAACACGAGCGATGTGACCCATGGCTATAAGATGCTGTTTGAGTAAAGCCTGCAAATCTTGAACGTGTGGTAATTGTTTTTGCTCAGCCATAAGCTTTAATCGGATAACTACAGCTTTTTCTAATTGACGTACACGTTCTCTGGTAATTCCCAAAAGTTCACCAATTTGTTCTAAAGTTTCTTTTCGGTCAAACAAACCAAAACGGCGAGAAACAATTTCTCGTTCTCGTTCTCTTTCGATCGTATGTAAAACGTCAGAAATAACTTTCTCGATGTCTATTGCTACACTACCAGATTGTGCCATAGTCTTTCCTTTTTACCTTAGTTAATATGCTATGCTTACTATAATTGTAAAACATTAATATTTAAAAGTCAAGCTTTGTTGCCTTATAAGCTATTTTAGCATAATTTAGACGATCGGGCGCAATGGTTGACTGGCAATATTACTACAATATGTGAGTGACAAGAGAGCAAAATGTGGATAAATAAGTTCTTTTTCAAAGAACCAAATCTTCTATTCCATTTTGCCGATCCAAAATGGAATAGAAGATTGCTCCGCTGTTCAGCGGATTGGAAAGAAGAAGATTACTTCTTTTTGCGGCGGACAAACTTCTTTTTGGCTGGAGCTTTGGCAAGCATGTCTTTGCATTCTTTCTCAGTTAGTTTTTTTGGATCGGTATCTTTAGGTATACGGGCGTTTTTTTTGCCGTCAGTAATATAAGGACCATATGGACCATTAATAATTTGTATGCCGCTGGCAAACTGGGCGATGTATTTGTTCTTTTCTTTCTCAAGCTTTTCGGTGTATAGCTCTAGTGCTTCTTCTAGCGTAACTTTCATTGGATCGTGTGGCTTTATGCTTACAAATAATTTACCCACTTGGATGTAGGGGCCAAAGCGGCCAATGTTGGCTTTGATTTCTTGCCCGTCGTCTGTTTTGCCCACCACACGGGGTAACTTAAACATTTCTAGAGCTTGCGCGAGCGTAACAGTGGTAATACTTGCTCCATCTGGCATGGGGGCAAAGTCGGGCTTTACATCTTCTTGGCCTTCGGGTGGTTTGGTTTCGCCCTTTTGGAGCATAGGGCCATACTTGCCATAGCGTGCAAAAATTGGTTTTCCGCTGGTTGGGTCGGTTCCAAGCTCACGGGCTTGCATACTATCGCTACGACTGATGTCGTCGGAGCTTTCAATAAGTGGATGAAAATTTTTATAAAAATCGCTTATCATATCCTGCCACTGCTCTTTTCCATCGGCAATGTCGTCAAACTCTTGCTCTACCCGCGCGGTAAAATCGTAGTCAACAATGCTGGCAAAATGTTTTACTAAAAAATCCGTCGTAACATCGGCCAAAGGAGTCGGCAGAAGTTTATTTTTATCGGCTCCATAATTTTCTGAAGTTGTATCTTCACTAATTTTGTTGCCGGTTAGTGCTATTATATGCACATCGCGTTGCGAACCTTCTATGTCTACTTTTTCGATATAGCCACGAGTTTGAATGGTGCTAATGGTCGGTGCGTAGGTGCTGGGGCGACCAATACCAAGTTCTTCCAACTTTTTAACTAATGCTGCTTCGGAATATCGGGCTGGTGGGCGCGAGTAATTTTGCGTTGCGCTAAGGCTGACTAGATTAATTTTTTGGCCGACTGTAAGGGGTGGCAAAATTACATCATCTTTACCGCCGCCGTATACTTTAAAAAATCCATCGAATTTTAACATCTCGCCTTTTGCAATCAATAACTCTTTTCGGCTACTTATAGTTATGTTTGCTTCGGTTCGGTCAACTTTAGCCGATGCCATTTGGCTGGCCAGTGCCCTCTTCCAGATTAGCTGGTACAACTTTTTTTGCTGTTCGTCGCTTCCTGCGCTGGTTTTAGTAAAATTAGTTGGCCTGATCGCTTCGTGGGCTTCTTGGGCTGAGCTATTTTTGGTTTTAAATTGACGAAGGTTGTGATAATTGGCGCCAAATTGATCAATTATATAGTCTTTGGCTGCCGCAATAGCCTGGCCCGACAAAATTGTGCTATCGGTTCGCATGTAGGTGATATGACCACTTTCATAAAGTCGTTGAGCTAGCGTCATTGTTTGCTTAACGCTGTAGCCTAACTTGCGCGATGCTTCTTGTTGCAGGGTACTGGTTGTGAACGGCGCACTGGGGTTACGCTCGCTAGGTTTTGTCTCTAGGTTTCTTATAGTAAATGTGGCGCCGATGCAGTCATTTAAAAACTTACTGGCTGATTCTTTAGTGGTTAGTTTATCGGGTAGTTCG
>JBBTTS010000042.1:20407-32408 GCA_038064135.1 Patescibacteria group bacterium
TTCGGCCGGTAACTCGTGAGTTTCGGCCGTAAAGAGACCAGAAATCTTATAAGATGCTTCAGCTTGATGGGCACTAATTTCGCGTTCGCGCTCTACAATCAGCCTAACAGCTACAGACTGCACCCTACCAGCACTAAGGCCTGGACGGACCTTTTTCCATAGTACAGGGCTTAACTCGTAACCTACCAAACGGTCCAAAACACGACGAGCCTGTTGTGCGTCAACCAGTCGTACGTCTACCGTGCGGGGGTTTTGTACGGCATGCTCGATGGCCGACTTGGTAATTTCATGGAAAACTATTCGCTTGGTTTTTTTAGTTTCCAATTTAAGTGCTTCACAGAGGTGCCATGCAATTGCCTCGCCTTCGCGGTCTTCATCGCTAGCTAGCCAAACAGCGTCGGCAGTAGATGCAGCTTTTATTAACTCGGCTACAACTTTTTTCTTATCATCACTTATTTGATAGGTAGGTGTAAAATTATTAGTTATATCGATGCTCATACCTTTTTTTGGCAGATCACGAATATGGCCAAAACTACTCTTGACCGAGTAATCTTTACCTAAATATTTTTCGATAGTCTTTGCTTTTGCAGGAGACTCAACAATAACTAAATTTTTGCTCATTCCGAATTAGTATACCGCATGTGTTAATTGATTCTATGCTATAAGTTACAAACGCGGAGTGTACAATAGCTGCACACTTTTAGCAAATTCAGGTTTTAGTTACACTTTTCGCTGTTTTCAGCTCGTCAGCGCACACGCACATGTACGGAAGTGTTGTTGCAGCTACGAAAATGGCGAAAGGCCGGGGTGCGGTTTACCACTAGTTAGCGATTGCCGCACCCCATGGCCTTATTCGCTTGGGATCATGTTCATGGCAGTTACCAGGAAAGTTGGTGTGCCGACTGCAGCCGCCAGGAATACATTGACCGCTCTTCGGGGTCCATTAACTTTATAGGCGCCAATTGTGCCTGCAATTGTAGTGGCTGATGCCAAACCCAAAGTCCACCGAACCCATGATCTCCACTCAGCATCGGTCATGCCACCTTCTTCTTGATCAACTGCGCAGTGTGCAAACCATGCCGTTGCCAGAACTGTTGTAACTGTTGTGAAACTGGGTTTCTTCATGCGACTCACCTTTCTGGTCTTTCGATGTATGCTGTGGCTGTAAGTGCTGCCATAATGCATGCCACTACTGTCACTGTTGCACCAATTACGCGTGAAACAGTGTGTTTCGAGCGGACTGCTGAAATTCCACCACCGATAATCACCAGGGGAATTCCTAGACAGTACATAGTGTCTTCAACCATAGTTTCGCCTGGCAAGTGCGCAGAGTCCGGAAACAATTCGTACGACAAAATGCTCCCAGCAATCATAGATCCACCAGCTACGGAAATAGCAAGTGGATGCTCTACAATTAAACCGAAGGGATTCATGGTTCCTCTTTTCTGTAGCTGCAAGGTACGTGAAAACTATCATCAATCCATTGATTGGCTGGGTTTCATCCCTAAAAAGATTTCACTGATCGCTAACTATATCATAATTACGGTAATAATTTTAAGACAGTGTCCAGTTACCACCGCCAAGCGGACGGATTTTGCCACTGATTTCTAACATAGTGATAGTTTGATTAAATACTCTGGTCTCGAGCTGTGATTTTTCCAAAAGTTCTACCCCGTCGTTTATTCCTTGTGCAAGTAAACTTATAATGACTGCCTCCTGTTCGTCGTCACCAAGTATGGCTGCTTTTTGCGTGTTTGGGCTGACCCCTAACGCTTGCCAGATATCATCAACCGATGTCACCGGAATAGCGCCACTTTTTATAAGCTGGTTTGTGCCTGCGCTATTTGGGCTGGTTATATTGCCAGGAACTGCCATGACAGTTTTGCCTTGCTCTAGCGCAAAGTTGGCGGTGTGCAGGCTGCCGCTGCGCTCGGCTGCCTCGGTAATCAAAACCACATCCGCCATTGCCGCAATTAAACGATTACGGGCAATGAATTGATATTTTTGCGGCAAATCGTTGCCAGAGTATTCACTTAATAATGCCCCACCCTTGGCTAATATTTGGCTCGCCAAGCTATGGTGTGACGCTGGGTAGATTTGAGTGACTGCGCTAGGTAGTACAGCAACAGTAACCCCACTACTATCTAAGCAGGCTTTGTGTGCCAGGCTGTCTACCCCCAAGGCTAACCCGCTAATTATTATTGCTCCACCGCTGGCCAACTGACTGGCAAGTTTTTCGGTGATAATTCGTCCGTAAGCACTGACTTTTCGGCTACCAACAATGGCGACTTTTGGATAATCTGCCAATTTATCAACCGACCCATTATAAAATAATTGCTTCGGTGGGTCGGTAATATTTGCAAAATATTTTTGATAAAGTTGGGAGTTAAGCTTTAGCTTATTGACAATCATACAAAATATGTTTAAGTATTGACATAATGTAACAAATTTGCTAAAATAGCAACTGTAAGTCCGCTGTATAGCGGATTTTACGCACCTTATACCCCCATTCTAACCGCTGTTGTCTATTTTAGAAAACACGGTTTAGAAAATTTGTTAGATTGTTTTAGAGCGTGCCTACTAAAGTTGTTACCCTCCACTTATGTTCGCGCGTTGATTTATCAATAAGCGCTCTAAAACAGACTAATCCCTTTAAGTCATTCGCAGCAATGCGAGTGGTCCTAACCCAAATAGAGTGAGTCATTTTCAGATTGCTGCCATAGCGCGGCAGGCGCGTCAGCTGCTTGATTGAGTTGCACGACGCTTCACTGGGTGGGCTTAAAGGGTGTATTTGGTCCATGACTCGTTTCGTGGACAAAAAGAGTCTCAAGTGGTGCCCACCCCCTCTTGAGGCTCTTTTTGTTGTGTTGAATTTTGCCCACCTGTGCGTCATTTTCTGCTAAAAATGCGCACAGGCCTGCCTCGCACCGTCGTGCTCCGGCTCTCCAAAACGTCGCAGGCGTTTTTCGCCCTCTAGAGATCCTTTTTGTTTGGTGGCTTAATTATATAAGCCATTTTCGGGTTTCGTCGCTAATATGGCCGCTGGCAATTAATTCATGCAACACTGATTCGACTTCATTTAATAGTTGATCAATTTGCTTTTGTTGGCTTATGGTAAATTTTGAAAGTACAAAGTCGGCACTGTCTATTTGTTGGGGCGATTTTGGCCCAATGCCCACACGCACACGGCCAAAGTCTTCACCGCACTGCTGCATGACCGATTTAATTCCATTGTGCCCAGCATCACTACCACCAAACCGCATGCGTATTTGCCCCCAATCAATATCTAGATCATCATGAACTACCAAAATATCTTTAGTGGCAATTTTATAAAATTGGGCTACTGTCTGAACAGCTTGGCCGCTTAGGTTCATCATGGTAGTTGGCTTTATGGCAAGTACCCTTGTATCGCCAATATTAAGTTGTGCTAAAGAGCATTTAAGGTCTTTTTTTTTCTGCCAGTTTGCGCCTAGGTTTTTGGCTAATTTATCAACAGCTAAAAATCCGATGTTATGCCTTGTGCCGTCAAATTCTTTGCCTAAATTTCCTAGCCCAACGACTAATATTGTTTTATGCATACCCAGGCTATAAAGTGGTGCGGCGTTTCCGGCATTTGTGCGTTTAACAAACAATCCCATATGGCTAATAGTATACGATAGATTGCCGACTTGTTGCCGATTGTTCAAATCCGATTTTCGAAACTAAATCTCGGTAACAAGGGTAAAACAAATCAGATAGGTGCATGGGCGGAGGGGTGCCAGAGAGGCAAACATTAGAAGCAGCCTTAGCTACAACATGTTACCTCTCTGGCACCAAACTCACACCTTTTTACCCCTTGGGCCCTTGGGCCGTCTTGCCAACATCGACCACATTACGTAGCCGCTAATGGCAATACAACTGTAGACCCACTTCCATGTTGTCACACCGTTACGCGGCGACGGAGATTGTGCGTTCCGATGCCGATGAGTGTGGCAGCAATGCCAACCATTGCCAGGGGCAATGTTGACGATCCTGTTACTGGCAGCTGACCCTCGGGGGTCGGCGGCGTGGTGGGTGGGGTGGTTGGTGGGACCGGACATTCATCGGGGTTGCCGACGATGGCCAAGTCAATCGGTACTTCATTGCCGTTTGGGTCGAACAGCTTGATGTCGACTGGCTGCGCCAGCGACTTCAAAACAAGTTCGTCCCCTTCGACAATGCTGTGAATTTGCCCTTCGATGACGACACGGAAGTTGCCTTCCAGGCCATCACGGTCGATAACCAAGATTCCGTCGAGCCGGTCGAGGCAGTTGGGCTGCCCGTGGAACACGGCCAATGGAACTGGAACGTGACACTCGGCTTCGCTGGGTGAGGTCATCGTCTTTTCATCGACTACTTCCTTGCCCTGGATGAGTTGGAGCATCACAGATTGCCCTACAGCCACCGAAATCGGTCCGACGACTTGGCTGGAGTTGGGCTCCAACTGTCCGTCGAACAAAACAGTGTCTGGGAGTGCAACAAGTTGCACTTGGGTAGGGCGATTGCCGTCGCCGGTGTTGATCGTGGCGTTGCCGTCACGGTCCTCACAGTTCAGGCTCTCAACCGCCAGGTTGATCGATGGGATGATCGGGACAACGCAGTTTTCTTGCTTCGTGTGGGAAGCAATGTAACGTTTGTTGTCCTCGATAGTCCGCTTTCCGTTGGTCCAACCAACGAGAACGGATGTTTCAACCTTCGTTCCAACCGGACCTTCGATAGTGATGGCCTTGCTGTTGATCGAGTCGCCGATGGCGACTTTGGTTCCCTGTACGAACACGCCAAGCGTGTCGTTCAGGACGACCATCTTCCAGGGTTCTTTATTCCAGTCAGCGACTGGATTCGTCAGAACCAAGACGGCGCTGTATACACCAGTGTTGGTGTCACAATTGCCGTCGCTGGACGGGTCGGGGTGCCACGCGAATGCGGCACCGGCGGTAAGTGCAATTGTCGTAACGACAACGGCACCCATGACGGAAAATCTAACGAAAAGTTTCACAACTTTCCTTTCAGGTTTGGGCTGGTTGGGGGGTGTGTGCAAAAAACAGTGCTCAAGTAGAGAGCGCCAGAACCATAAAATACTAGACAATTTAATTACTAGTATTACAATGCTAGCGCTCACTACGAACGTATCTGTTCTTTACTAAAAATACCTATCTGATTTGTTAAGGTGCTAACATTCGCTGTTTAGCGAAAAAAATCTGGCTTCCTAAGGGGTAGCCAGATATAAAAAGAGATTCAATTTACACCGTTGGCCGACCCGGTTACGCTACTAGCTCCCCTTACCTTAAGCGTCCAAATACAAGGTAAGATTCATCACTGTCGCCTGATTCAATTGTTAACAGTAACATTATAGCATCAGACCGTAAGAAAGTCAATACTATTCTGGGCGGGTGCCGTGTTTGTGGGTGACGTGCTTTTCGATAAACCAAAACTTAATTGGAGTGCCGGCAAAACCGTATTCTTCGCGTAGTAGTCGCTCCATATAGCGTTTGTAACTCCAGTGCAAAAACTTGGTGTGGGCACCGAATACTTTAAAGCTGGGGATTGGGTTGTCGTCTTCTTGCACGATGTAGTTGAGTTTTGGCGCGCGGTTTTTGAGCCCGGCTGGAGGGTGCTTGTATGTAACGCGTTTTAGCCAGCGGTTTAACTCGGTAGTTTTAATTCTCTTCCCTCGTTCTTCAACTATTTCTAGAGTTTGCTCGAACAGCTTAGTGATATTTTGGCCAGTAACCGAGCTAGTGATAATCATGGTAGCCCAAGGCACAAAGTCATAGGTGTGACGTAGCTTGGCGGCTAGTTGGTCGCGGGTATATGGTGTTTTTTCGTCCAAGGCGTCCCATTTACTTATAACTAAGATAAGTCCCTTACCCGCTTCCTTGATCATTCCGGCGATTTTTTGGTCGAGAGCTACATTGAGCTCGTTTACGTCCATAAGTAGCAAGCAAACATCGGCTTGTTCGATGGCGCTAATGGTGCGCATAACACTGAACTGCTCAATGCCCCGCTCTATCTTGCCGCTTCGGCGAATGCCGGCGGTGTCGAGCAGTTCGATTTCTTTGCCTTGAAATTTAATAATGGTACGGTTGATATCACGCGTGGTGCCAGCGCGGTCGGCTACTATTGCTTGCTGTTTTTTAGCGAGTGCATTAAAAAGCTGGCTTTTACCTACGTTGGGTCGACCCAAAATGGCCAAGTATAAGCGGTCGTCGGCCTGCTTGATGCTTGCTCTGGGCATAGCATCGGTACTTTGTTGCAAAAGTTCGCCTACCCCACGATTTTGACTGGCACTTGTTAGGATAATTTGTTTGATGCCCAGCCGCTGAAAGTCTTCGGCATTACTCTTTGGTAATTTGTCGTGTTTGTTGACCACCAAAAATACAGGCTTTTTACTTTTGAGGGCCAGTTTGGCTACGCGCCGATCTTCTTCGCTAATGGCTGCATCGGCCTCGATAACTACCCAAATAATATCGGCGCTATCTGTTGCCTGAGTAATTTGCTCTTGAATTGTGAGCTCGAACTCATCTTCTGCCGATTTCATGCCGGCGGTATCAATAATCCAAAAATCCTTGTTGTTAAAGCTGGCCTTGGCCCAAATAGCATCACGAGTTGTCCCAGCCTCTTGCGCAACAATAGCCTCACGGCGCCGTAAAACAGAGTTGAACAGGCTACTCTTGCCAACATTGGCTCGGCCTACGATTGCGACTATTGCTGCTTTATTAGCCATACTACTTTCTGAACTAGTGGTGTAGTGTTACTGTCCGAACACATCATTAATTGATTATTTTTCATTTTCATTATACAATATATCGAATTAAATTAAAAACATGACTCCATTATACGAGACAGACTTCGCGTTAAGACTTGATTCAATCAGAGCTGAAGAAACTTTTAACCATGTACTAGACATGGCACTAGATTTTTGCTTGCGAGATAGAGCCACATTTGACAGTCACCTCAAGGCAATACAAGAAGACTCCGAAAACTACGATCCAGTGATGTTGACGCTGGGTACTTGGGGGTTTCAGTCTATTTTAAATAATCAGGAATTAGAGAACGATTTTGAACCTTTGTCTAAGTTAAGAGTAGATGATGCTCTCAAGCACCCTCTACGCTATTCTGATCCACTCGATAAAGGTATTCTTGAAAGGATTGAAGCATTTGGCAGATCGGTGATTGATGAAGCGTTTGTTAGCCTTGGTGAACCGGCTGCGGAGATTATTGAAAGTTATAAATTTCATCAAGATGACAAGAGAATCCTGAATGAAATATACAAATTAGTAGCTAACGCTAGAGACAAAGGAAAAGAAAAACAAACCGTAAATAACGAAGAAGATACTGAAGATTTAAGTGGAATAATTAGTTTACTAGATTTGACCACACACGAGGATGTCGTTTATGTAGCTGATCTACCGGGTAATAGCGAGATAGCAGATGCCGTAGAAACTATAGAAATAGCACTACACGGCACAGAAGAGCCACAACTTTCCGAACCTAGTTACGAATATCATCCATTTCAAAGTTCTCCTCGAATGTATGGCATTTATCCAAATTTTCAACTTTTGCCAAATTGTTTGGGTGTGTCTATACTGGCTGCTGCATGTTTAGAAAAAGCAGGGATTCCTTATCTACATGCTGGTGTTGTTATGTCAATATCGGAAGTTATATCAGTAATAACGAGTACGATAAGTGAACAACTAAAAAAGCAAGTTTCTGTTAATGGAGTGGTGTCAGACGAACATGTAGCGTCCGTAATTGAAAGAAACTTAGCTAATATGAAAAGTGAAGATAATGATCAACCTGTTCATGACGTTGTGGTGGCAAAGCTAAAAAATGCTTATCCAGGTCTAGATTTAATATGGCGAATTTGTGACCCTAATTATATGACTACAGGTACTTATATTCACGACGAACAAGAAAAAATTAGTAATATTTATAATAATGTAACATCACCAAACGCATTAATACCCAATACCCAAATATTAAATATTAGCAAACGAATTGTGGAATTAGTTGATTTATCTATTGCGCTAGACATGCTGACAGAAATAAACACTCTAGAGTCTGCTGAATCGTTTCTTGACACTCTAGTTGAAAAGTTTGATTCTGGTAAAGATTGGCAAAGTCACTACTATACATATATACAAAGTATTTTTAAAAGTAAAAATGGGTTTGGCGGTTTCGCAGACTATTTGGTAAGCTTTTTGACTAAAAATAACACTAGAAAACAAAAAAATGAAGAACTAAGAAGATTATATAGATCATCAATGTTAAACTTTTTAAGTGAACAAGAACCTAAAGAGGTTTTCGATAGGATTAAAAAAGATTCAGCTTACAGAATAAGGCGTATCGAAGATCTGTATGTTATCCCTCATGTTATTTATTATCGTATGTATTTGCTGTTTGCTAATATGGTTCGTGATGGATATGTTGATGGTCCTCACCCAGCCCTAGAATTTGGTCAACCACATTTCCGAATTGGCGCGGCAGTATTAAATGAGTATGCTACACGTTTGAATTATCAATTTCCGGCAAACTTTTGGAACAACTATTTTCCAAGCAGTGCTAGCTTTACAGATCATATACCTAAACCAGAAGACCCTAATCATCAGCGCTCGAGAGCCAGCCATTTAGGAAAGTTGGTTATGGCTAGAAGATTGCAATATCGTGGTAAAAGTGGTATTATTTCGAAGTTCCTAGAGCAGGAGCGCCGCTAATAGCGGAAAGTGAGAGGAATCTCAAAAAATGGCTGTCAACAAAGCCGACTTGGAACGGCTCATGAACGAGGCCGGTGTCGGAGAGCGTACACGCAAAAAGTTGCGTGAAGCAAATGCTTCCACTGACGCAGTCCCCAGCTCTGCAGCACCCGTGGGCCGTGGTTCTGACCACGACACAACCCCGGGGCCAGTCCAGCTGTAGATGTTTCGACAATGTCGGAGGTGCTTTTGAGAAAGTGATAGGTGAAGTTAATTTGCCAAGCAAAAATCACAAAATCCAAAAGCACCTCCACATTGTCCATTATACTTGGCACACCCTCTCCCACTTCTTCTTGCTCTAGGTTCTTTTCTTTTAAAGTACATTCAACAAATTATTACGAAACAATAACACGTTCAGAATGTAAAATATCGGGTTCAGTAGCTACTAAATCTATCATGTGCTGCCATAGATTTGGCAATAGTACTTCGCTGGCCGGGCAATAGGCGTAATCACCATAATAACTTTTTTCTGCTCGTGGGCATTGCCTATATGCTTGGTCCTCAAGTTCTTCGTCGGGATAAATAATCAATTCACCATTCGAATTTTCAGATATGCGAAACGGACTGTAATTACCATTTCCACGATAATAAGCAGTTACAAGTGAATATGATTCTTCAAAGATACGATTAATTTCGTTCGGCATTTTCGCTAAAAATTTTACTAATTCATCGTAAACTTGAGGGGATTTTAATAAATTAATCAACTCGTTAATATTATTCTGACGATTACCTTTTATGCAAAACTCTTGGTAAGCACGAACCGAATAGCCTAATATTCTTCCGCAAATCATGTATCCATTCCTGATAGCATCTGATTTTGTGCCTTTGCTTTCTTGAACAAATCTGCCATAACATTTCATGGCCATTGTTTCAAATGGATCAAGTTCACTTGGTAAGTAAGGTGATGCACTGATGTCTGGTGCTGGACCGTGTTTTATAGCTAAATTTCCATAGCGTCCAACCAAGCGCTGTTGCGCTTCGAACATATCTTTAGGTTTAGTTTCAAATTCTGACATAAGGAGTTGATTGTACTACAAAACAATAAAAGTACCAAGTTGCAAATTCTTGAGTGAATACGTACCAAACTGGGTTCGATGCAATTTTTTAACCGAATAACCCAATGCGCCAAAGGTTTTGCGAATTTGACGATTTTTGCCCTGTTTTAGAGTGATGCGCCACGCTGTATCATCGCCTTCATTAAGGCGTGCGATACTAAATTTACTGACGTAATCATCCAACTTAATGCCTTGTTCTTGTATTATTTGGCGATGAATTGGTTGCAGTGGTGTTTTTAACGTCACTTCGTAGACCTTGGCTTTTTCGTAGCGTGGGTGTGTAAGTTGATTCGCTAGCTCGCCGTCATTAGTTAATAGTAAAAGGCCGGAGCTGTTTTTATCGAGTCTTCCAACAGGTTTTAGGTGTCGGTAATCGGAAGGCAGTAATTGGTAAACTGTCTTGCTACCCTGCCCATTTCGGCTGCAAACATAGCCGATTGGCTTATTAAGCATGATGGTAATTGTTTTATTTTGCGCCAAAATCTCTTTGCCATCAACAGTCACTATACTTCGTATACCGACTGAGTCTCCTGGGCTGGCAATTTTGCCGTCAATTTCAACACGGCCTTCGATAATTATTTTGTCGCCTGCTCGCCTGCTCAGTCCTGTTGCCTGTGCTAAAAATTTATTAACTCGCATCAGACCTCAGTATAAATTACTAATTCAAAAAATATATGATAATTATCAAATGATCAATGAAAAATAGTTATAGCGCTATAGCATTTGGGTCTGGGCCAATTGTGGTGCCGGGTGGTGATGTAGTTGGAGGAGCATCAGAATCGTCATCTACAGATGCGAATACCGGCCCTGGTTCTGGTGCGGCTGCGGCCTGTACGGCTTCTTGAACCGACTCTTTATCGTGTTCGGCCTGCAAAAGCCTGTTCATGTCGACTGGTTTGGTAAGGTCATTCAATGGCATAATTACTTTTTTACCACTTATATTACCGTCGGCAGGTTCTTTTGTTATTGGGGCTCGTGGCTCGGCGGCCTGTACAGTTGGTTCGTTATCTTCAGTTCCCGCGACCTCAGTCGGAGTAGTAACCACCGGTTCTGGTGATAATGATGAAGTCGCTCGTAAAGGCAAACCAGTGTTTGGTTGTGTAGTGTCAATCGGGGCTTCGGCTACCTGTATTTGTTTGACGTTTGCCGATGAAGCAGCTATTGGATTCAGTGGTGAGGTGTTAGAGTCGTCACCATCCAGTTCTGATGAATCTGCAATAGTTTGGCTTGGCGGTTTTTCTGTCTGTGCTTGTTCGGAAGCAGTGGCTGGTTTTTCTGTTTCGCCCTCACCGTATGTACTTTGGACAAAAGCATCAATCTGCTTTTCGATGTCAGCCTCTTCATTAGCAGTGGTTTGTGACAAGTTAGGATCAATACTCGGGTTTGAAATCGCTGCCGTTGCGGCAGCGTTATCAGTCTTGGGCGGTTCTTTAGGGCCGTCGGGTTCGTTATCGGGGGGAGATTCTGGTGGTGGTTCTGGAGGATTCGCACCGTCTGATGAGTCATCTGCTGGTGGATCAACTACAGCTACCGCAGGTTCGCTGGAATTTTCATCTGCAGTCGGAGAACTATCTACAGACACCTGATCGTCGTCTGTTGAGGTTGATGGAAGTTCGGTCGCTGGATCAGTAGCTGAATTACTTGTGTCGGCTGGGGACTCTGGGGCAACGGTTGCGCTGGCAACTACAGCTTCTGCAGCTGGAGTTGCTGGCACAGAACTGTCGGCTGGTGGGCCGCCTTCTAGCATTTCTCGGGCTACTTTAGCAACGTCTTCCAGGGTAACTTGTGATTTTACCAAGTACTTGTCAGCGCCTAGTTTATTTGCGCGTTCACGATCTTCGACCTGGCTAAGGGCGGTCATCATAACAACTTTTGTATTCTTGGTTTCTGGTGTTGTTCGCAAAATATCTAACATGTCAAAACCACTAATTTTTGGCATCATAACATCAGATATTATCAGATCGGGCTTTTCTTTGACGGCCACAGCAAGCGCCTCTTCACCGTCGTGGGCCGAAACAATCTCGTAGCCCTCGGCCAAAAGGCGTGCTTCGTAAATTTCGCGAAGATTGTTGTCGTCTTCGACTAGCATAATTTTTGCCATCAGAATTTTCCCTCGGTCATTGTATAAAGCTTATGTCTAGCGATAATTGTACCATGTTTTTGCATGAATCAAGT
>JBBTTS010000042.1:32418-38820 GCA_038064135.1 Patescibacteria group bacterium
GTAGATTTACGGCGTCGATGGCGCCAACAACTCTTTACTTTGCAGTTCGGTTGCTTTTTTAGAATCAATCCTCGGTAGGTTTATATAAAATGTACTACCTTGGTCGACCTTGCTTTCGACCCAAATTCTTCCCTGGTATAGTTCGATAATTTTTTTACAAATAAATAATCCTAAACCTGTACCACCGATAGTGCGGGTGGCCGAATTATCAACACGGTAGAATTTCTGGAAAATGTGATTAACGTCTTCAGTCGGGATACCATGCCCAGTGTCTTTTACATATAGTTGAACAACCTTGTCGTTGCCAGTAAGTCCGACCGAAATCCGACCTTGGTCGGTGTACTTTACGGCGTTATCAAACAAATTAGTCACTACCTCACGCAACCTATCGGGGTCTAGGTAAGAAAAGTAAAGCGGTAAAACGTTTTTTGTACTGCCGTTTGCGTGGCCGGAATCGCTGGCACCAATCAAGAATTCTACCTGTAAACCACTTTTCTCTGCCGAAAACCTTAGGCTGTCGGTAACTTGTTCTAAAAAGCTACCAATTTCTACCACAACTGGGTGGCTAACTAGTCGGCCATCTTCGGCTTTGGCGCTGGTAAGTAAGTCTTGAAACAGTTTTCCTAAATGTTGAGTTGAAGAATGGGCCTTTTCTAAATAAACTCTGGCCTTACCGTCGATGTTGGAAACCTTTTCGTTTAATGCTAGTGCTAGGTATCCTTCTATGGCCGCCACGGGTGTGCGCATCTCGTGGCTGGCTGTGCTAATAAAGTCGGCTCGTTGCTGTTCTTGTCGTCTTTCAGCAGACACGTTTCTAAAAATTCCAACCACCGCTTCGACTACACCGTCTTGGCTGATAAGTGGTGAGACACTTAGGTTTATAGGAATTTGCTGATTTGTTTTGGTTAGTAAATAAGCTGCGTTATCGATGACACCGATCTTTGAATTAAATACCATTTCGAACGGATTTTTATCGTCTGTGTATGGAACGTTATGCTCATCAATAAGTTGCAATACCGACTGGTAGGCTAAACTTACCGCGTCTTTGGCTGGCCATGCTGTAACTTCGCTAGCTGCACCATTAAACACCTGGATTATTTTATCAGCACCAATTACTACAACTCCGTCTTGGATAGCGCTAATGATTAAATCGGCTTTAACTTTTTCACTATGGGCAACTTTTTGCCCTTTAGCCAAAAGTCCTGCCGTAGTGTTTTGCTTTTTGCGTAGCCTAAATACATAAGCCCAGCTGGCCAAAGCAAATAAAATTAAGAATCCGACGATTCCTAGTCCGATTATTTCAAATCGAATTGCTGCTGCGAAATTCTGGTGAACCGTGTTAGTAATTAAGTTTTCCATATGAAATAAAGCAAGCGTAAGCGCTTTAGTATTATTATCGGGCTTTTGCTAAGGTTTTACAACTAGACTATTCACCCCTGTTATGATAAGATACGTCGGCATATATTGGTCTCATCGTCTAACGGTTAGGACACCAGGTTCTCATCCTGGCAATCCGGGTTCGATTCCCGGTGAGATCACCAAAATTGCATTTTTATTCCAATAGTGGTTCTATAAGAAAATGTCGGACTTTGTTAAACCATTTGTTGAGCCAGCCGAGAAACTTGCTGAGCAGATATATGATCTTTACGACACCACAGGACAATTCAGTCTGCTTAGTGCAGATGAAATTGGTACCTCAGTCAATATCATAACCTTGAAGTTCGATATAGTTAATAGTAGTGGTTTTAATCGTTTGAGTATGGCAGGCTTGGTAAGCCTTACTAGTGGGGTTTCGTTAGAGGGTGAAGATATTGCCGCAGAAATTTGTGAAAAAATAACCGAAGACATTGAGCCAGACGAAGATGAAATAGCCTTAAGTCAGCCTCGACTTCAAGGTTTTTTTGAATTTGGAACCGATACCACGACATTTGAAGGCCAAGTAGTCCCGTTTTTAAATGGAAGAAATTGGTTTGTAGGTGCCGAACATTATCCAATTCATTATGACAACAATCTTGATTTTAAAGAATTAAGTGATTTTTTGAACAGATTTTTTAGAGTTTTTGGAAATGTTGTAGTTACATTAAGCGACGTCGTGCTTGATCGCAATATAATTGCATATGAAGACGTTGAATATTTAAAACTAGTTGCAGATATACCTAAAATAACTAGGTCTGTCGAAGCTCATACATTACTAGAAGGTTTTGATTCTTTTATGGATTTTGCAGGTATAAATTATATTTTAGATGAGCTACGTAATTTTGTAAAAATAGCTAACGTGCCACAGGAACAGCTTAGGAAAGCTGGTGTTGAAATGCCGCAGGCTGTATTGCTATACGGGCCTTCTGGAGTCGGCAAAACGGACTTGATGCATGCAACAGCAGTACAATTAGGTGCAGAAGTTATAGAAGTTAATTTCGCAAGTTTGAGCAATATGTATATAGGTCAATGGGCTAAAAATATTGATGAGATTTTTGAAGGTGCTTATTCAAGTAATAATAAGGTGATGATAGTCATGGATGAATTCGACGGCTTGATTCAAACTGGAAACCCGCAGTGCAACAACAATATCATTACTGTCCTTAAACGTCAGCTTGAAAAAAATTAAGCAATATCCAAATGTATTTTTTGCCGCAGCCACAAACAATGTTGATGCAATTGTTCCTGAATTAAGGTCGGCAAAAAGATTACCTCTTAAACTTGAAATTACCCTTCCTGGCGAAGTCGAAAGAGTGGAAATTATTGAGCATTTAACTATTAAAAAGAGACTGGCAGACCTAGAAGACGGTGATATTGAATCTATGGTTAGATTAACTACTCAAAATAGTGTAATAAACTATCAAGCGCTCGCCCAAGTCACAGATGGTTTTAGTGCCGGAGATATTAAATGTGTTATAGATACGGCAAATCGACGTCGGTTGTTGGCTGCAATATCAGCAGATGATGAAGATTTTCAAAATTTACTCACTCAACAAGAAATTTTAGAAGCCATTAATTACACACGTCGAACAAAAGCTTGATTTTATATTCAGTCGACTTTATATATGTGTAACGTATAAGGTCCAAAACTATCAGTAAATTTACTCGAAGTTATTGTTACGGCTCTATTTTCGTTGACGACAGTTGCTACAGAAGCGTTGACTCCGGTTAATGTAATGACTTGCCCAGTTAGATTTTGATTAGTTTTATTTAGCACAAAAAAGTATTTTCCGGTTGGAGTATTTCGCCAAGATACCTCTAATTGGGTTGAGGTTGTCGCTCCAATGCTTGCAGGATCAATCTCGTTCTGAAGTATTTGGGCATGCTGCGTGATTATCGCGCTTTGTTTTGTTAGTTCGGCAACTACATTCGCCGGAGTGTTATCAAAACTAAATCCAGGACTAAGTGGGTGTAGAGGAAAGTAAGAAATGCCCCGGGCGCCATGAATTATTGTATCCCAAATTTCTGCCCTAAGTTGATCTGGAGTTGGTCCAATAGTTTGCCACGATTGCGCCCCAATTATCCCAGTTTCAAGATGGGCAAACGTCGGTTTATTGCCCGACCAAGATTGCAGTGTATCGATCATCCAACCGTTAGAAAACAAACCACCTCGGTTGATAGTTACTGTTTTAGTTTGGTTATTTACGGGGTAAAAGTCCCCCGATATGAAGTCACCAGCCGTCATCCACTGTACGTAAGTAGCTTGTGGGACTTGATTTAAAAATCCGATGAAATTAATTATTACTTTCCGATTTGGATCGATTGCTTTCCAAGCGTTATATTGGTCAATTTGATCTTGAGGAGTTAAACCCTTGCTCGGATTATCGGGCTCGTCACGCTGTGCCCAGGCAAGTAATAATTTTTCACCAATGTCTTGGCTTGCATTGCTGCGGGGTTTTCGAATTTGATATAAACCGGCTCCATTTGCAGCAGCAACCCAGGCATCAAGATCGCTTCCGGCGGGATGGTTCCAGACCGTATTTATACCGCGGGCCTTCCATTTTGTGAAACTATCGATCGGTTGATGACCCGTTGAAATTGGGAATATTCCATCCAAAAATAATTTACTGACAGAAATAGATTTGCTTGCACTAACTACACCTGAAGTGTTTTTAACCCGTGCACTCAGATTGTAATTCCCGATAGCCAAATTTTGGGTGTTCCAATTAAGCTGATAAACGGTACTAGAAATTTTTGTCCCATTGCCTATTTTGGAGTTGTTAGCATAAAACTCTACGCCGTTTGCAGCGCCAGAAAGTGTCGCCTGAAGCAAGCTCGTATCTTTTAAGACACTGCCATTTACTGGTTGACTGATGTTGACTGTTACAGTCGTGTCAGCTATAAATGTTTGAATTATCAACTTGGCAGCGTTAGCGGCTGAAGATTCTTTACTATAATAAATAATTCTGTGGGCGTCAGAACTACTTATTTTAAATGAATAAATACCATCCTTAGTAATACTGCTAGTTGGAAGTATAAAATCTACAAAAGTTTCGCTAGCAACGTTATTTTTTGAGGCTAGAATGGGGTTAGATGCAACGTCTGGCCTTGTGTTAAAAGTAATATCATTCTCGGTCCAATTGTTCGAGGCTAAACTAATATTTCCGCCGCTACCTGTTACAGTCGTTGGTCCACTACCAACCTTAACCTTTATTCTAAGTTTTACAGAAGTAACTTTTGCTGTAGCTATGCCTTTTACACTAAACTTTAGATAGCTAAAATGGTCTTGCGATCCATCACATGGCGTTCCTGAGCAAGTTCCAGTTTTGCTATGAGCCATCAATTCTGTTGGATATAGTGTACTCACGGTTTTGTCTTGATCGACTCCTGCATGCACAAAACCATCCGCAATTGGCGCAAAAGTTAAGGTATTTGTAGCCGCTCTTGAATAAAAAAGCAGTAATAAACCTAAGGCAGCAAACAGTATAAAAAACATTGCCGGGATTAATATTTTCTTTGATTTATTTTTAGTATTTACTTTTTTAGACGACTTATTTTTTGATGTGCCAGATATACTAAAAAATTTAGCCACGGATTTCCCTCGCTTCCTTTTATAAGATTTAGCCTGCTTAGACTTTGCCAAAGTAGAGTCCTTTTACTATATGTTCAGTTATATTTAACCACAACCGTCAATATTCTTTAAATAACCTTAGTGTTGTTGTTTCTTGGTATTTTTACAATTGGCAGTTCGGACCAGTTGCTGACATAGCGTGGGCTACGCAAATGATACTTGGGTTGCCAGGTTTTACCCAGGTCTTCGGCGGCTAAATGCACGGCGTGGCGGCCATATTTGTTGTTTAAATGGTCAATGGCCTTAAGACGTGCTGTGATTTTGTCGAACTTCTGAGTATTAAATACGCCGAGTAAGTCGGTCTGTAGAACGTTACTTGGAACGAAATCGTACAAAAACACGCCAGCCCGGTGATAAGATCGGTTAGGGCTGTATACATCGGTAAATAGACTCATGACTTCGCCTAGCAGTGTACCGGTATCGGCAGTTGGTACGGACAACTTCACTTCTCTGCTCCAGCTAGTATAGCCAGGTTTATGTTTGTTAGTGGTAATAAAAAAGCCAACGCGTTTGGTCAGTTGGTGTTCACGGCGCAGCACAAACGATGCCCGAGCGCAAAAAGTGGCTAAAGCAGCCTCGATTATATGGGCATCCGAAGTGTCTTCGCCAAAGGTGCGGGTGCGAGCAATACTCTTGCTGATGTGTCCCTCCGGCTCTAGCCGATAGCATGAAGTGCCGTTTAGTTCGGTAATCATTTGTCGTCCGCGGATGCCCATTAGCTGCTGAGCGCGCTGTGGTGATACTTGGGCTAGCTCTAGGGCATTACTAACTCCTTCAGCTCGCCATTTGGGCGCTCCACGCCAACCGACGCCCCACACATCGCTTATGTATGTTTTTTGCAACGCACTATCCTGGTATTCTTTGTCTAGGCAAACGCAAACACCGTCTTTTTCGGCATCTTTTTTACCGCGTTCGCTAGCCAGTTTGGCGAGGCTTTTGGTGGGCGCAATACCAATAGATACCGGCACACCTACCCACTTCAGAATGCCTACTCGCACTGCCTTGCCCCACGCCTCGTAATCTTTAATTGCCAACTGGCTGAGGTCCAGAAACGATTCGTCGACCGAATAAACTTCGATGCGCGGTGTTATGGAACTTAACAGTGAAACAATACGCTTGCTGATGTCACCATATAGTTCGAAGTTAGCCGAAAACTTTATGATGTTATGTTTCTTAAATAAATCTTGGTATTTGAATACTGGTGCGGCCATAGGTATACCCAGAGCTCTGACCTCGTTACTGCGAGCCACTACACAACCATCGTTACTAGATAGGACTACCACCGGTTTGCCTTCCAGGTCGGGGCGGAAAATTTTTTCGCAACTTACGAAAAAGTTATTGCAAGGACTCAGCGC
>JBBTTS010000043.1:0-5650 GCA_038064135.1 Patescibacteria group bacterium
CGGCTCGAGCAATACCGGCACGCTACAGTTGGCAGCATTAGGTCAAAACACCGTGTTTACAATACCCGACCCCGGTGGTGGAGCGGCAACATTTTGTCTAAACTCTGGCAATTGTGCTGGATTTGGCGATATTAGCAATGGTGGCAATAGTTTTGGTGGGGTAATTAACATCGGTACCAACGATGCATTCGATCTCAATCTCGAAACAAGTGGCTTAACTAGGTTAACACTTCAGTCTGATGGCGATTTGGCAGTTGATACAAACACTTTATTCGTTGATGCGGCAAATAACAGGGTTGGAATCGGTACAATTACTCCCACCAATGATTTAAGTTTTGGATCGGGTTCGAATAGATTAATTTTTATTGAAAATCAAACTACATTAAACACCAACGGAAATAATCTAACTGTCGCTGCAGCCCAAGGAAACGGTATCAGTAACGGTGGCGCATTAAATTTGTTTGGCGGAAATAGCGACACAGTTGGTGTAGGAGGGCTGGTTACGATAAAGGGCGGTACAGGTGGATCGACATCTGGCACTGGCGGTGGGGTTAATATTTACGGAGGTGACACCTCTGGCAGCACGGGCGGTTCGATTAATATTGCTGCCGGAAACGGAGCCGGAATCGTGCCCATCGGTGGAGATTTATCTATAAACGCTGGAGCTGCAAATGGTATCATTGGTGCAGGTTTAACCCTTACAGGTACTACAATTTTTGGTGGATCTTCTGCGCCAGGCGATGCAACTTTGTTTGCAGGTAACGGTTACACAACCGTTTTTGGAGGTGGATTAGTTTCAATTTCTGCAGGAAACGGTGGCACAACAACCAATGGCGGAAATACGCAAATTTCTGCAGGAAACGGTGGTAGTACTTCCGGAAACGGTGGTCTTGTAGTTATTTCTGGTGGTAATGGTGTTGCAGGTAACAGCACTGGTGGTGGTATAAATATAAACGCTGGTACAGCTGTTGGGGTTGCTGCGGGTGGGGCGGTTTCAGTTTATGGAGGAATCGGCGATACTGGTGGATCCGTGTTTATTGATAGTGGTGGATTTACTAGTACAAGGGGATCAATTGATATTGGTTCTACAAATGCCGGATCAATCATTATCGGTGGTGGTTCTGCCGGACTCACAATTAATTCAACCAATTTCGACATTTCATCAGGTGGCGCGGTTAGCGGAATAACATCCTATACTCAAGCATCTGGAAATTTTGTAATTAACGGGGTGGGTACGTTTGATACGGGTACCGGTTTGGTAGGCCTTAACGGCAATACTTCGATTGCCAGCGGAAAAACTTTTGCTGTAGCAGGTGTGAGCACAATTGCTCCAACCGGTAGTGGTGAAGTGGCGCTTACTATAACTGGCACGACTGGTGGTACTGCCGCCAATGCTTTGGTTGTAAATCAGTCAGGCCAAGCATCTAACTTGGTACTTTCCAATACCGGCGCAACCAGTAGTTCGCTGATAAATATATCTCACAGCACCTCTGCATATACCGGTACGGGCTTACTGGTTAACATTGCAAACGGTTCGGGTAGTTTTGCAAGCGGAAATTTTGCTGACTTTCAAATAAACGGTGCAAGCAGATTCAGGATCGATAACACCGGAGCTTTAGAAATTAGATCTGGGTCAACTGCCGGCCTTGTAGTTAAAGACGCAGCAGGTACAAATAGATTACTAACTGTAAACGTCAGTGGGAATATAGTATTTATTGGAAATAGTGCTACAGATGGCACAGGAGTAATATTTGTCTTTGATAACAAAAATACCGATGGTGATCCAGCTGGGCAGGAAGGTGCCGAATATTACAATTCTGCTAGGGGTACGTTCCGCTGTTATGAGAATTCCCGAGGCTGGACCGACTGTCTTGGTAGTCCAAGACCAAATACAAGACGCGTAACTGACTTAATGTACCCTGGTACTGGTACGGTATTTAGTTTAACTGGTGATGTTTCAACAGCCGGTACGGCACCCACATCAATAGTTGCTACCGCTACCGAACCGGCAAAGTTAAACTATGCTACTGGCGCAACTTCTGGAAATGTAAATCATCATAGTGGTAACCCAAATTACAGCACAACTTCTGCGATTAGCTATCAATCGTATATATCTTTACCCGCAACTACTACTGTCAGACATTGGGCTGGCATAACAAACCAAACTGCTGCCACAATGGCGGGTTCTGCTAATCCTGCCGGTAGATATGCCGCATTTAGATACGATACCGGTGCCGGAGATGCCAATTGGAAATGTGTAACCAAAGATAATGTAACTCAAAACGTGGTTGATAGTGGTATCGCTATTGCTACAACTGGATTCAGACTAGAAATAATTCTTACTACAGCAATTGCAACTTTCAAAATTAATGGAGTAGAAGTGTGTAATACCGCGGCCAACTTACCAGGTGCTGGCGTGCTATTTAGATATACTAATACGGTTACAACTTTAGCTGCAGTTGCCAGAAATATGCGAGTGGCCTGGGTTAATATAGAAAGTTATTGATTGTGAAAATATATAATTTTTCCGTGAAAAAGATGTTAAGATATCAATATAAATCTTGGGGTACTAAAAAGTGACAAATGCGATAGCTATATTAAACCAAAAAGGTGGTGTGGGTAAAACTACCACAGCAATTAATGCGGCTGCTTATTTAGCCCGAGAAGGCAAAAGTGTACTAGTAATCGACAGCGACCCGCAAGGGAACGCAACCAGTGGCCTGGGTATTGATAAGCAAAATAACGATATGGCTGGTTTGTACGAAATCCTTTCGGGTAAAATGACCATCGATAAAGCTATAACCGAATCTTCGGTAGAGCATGTATTTGTTATCCCAGCTAGTCAATCATTAGCGGCACTGGAGACAGAAATTGCTAATACACAAAATAGAGAACATCAACTTAGCAGGATATTGGCCGGATTAGAATACGATTATATATTAATTGATTGTCCACCGGCATTGGGGCTTTTGACCATAAACGCCTTATGTGCAGCTGACTACTTACTAATTCCCGTACAGGCCGAATATTATGCACTAGAAGGTTTGGGGCAACTGCTAGATATATTCCAACGTGTTAAACATGGATTAAATACTAGGTTGCAGCTTTTAGGTTTAGTGTTGACCATGTACGATAAACGTAATAGTTTGGCCGACCAAGTCCATGATGAACTAAAAAAACATTTTGGTGCACAAGTTTTTAAAACAATTATCCCACGCAATGTAAGACTAGCCGAGGCACCAAGTTACGGCAAAAGTATCGCCCAACATGACAAATGGAGTAAAGGGGCAAGAGCTTATAAACAACTGACAAAAGAAATTATGACAAAAATTGGAGATAAAAAATGAAGGGCCTAGGCAAAGGATTAGATAGTTTAATTCCACAAAATTTTGACCAGCAACTTTTATTGGACGAACACGAACGAATACATAAGTTGTTCATTAAAGATATATTTGCCAATACGGATCAACCTCGTAAAAGATTTGATAATCAGGCCCTTGAAGAGTTAGCTGAATCAATTAAAAGACATGGAGTTTTGCAGCCAATTATTGTTTCACCATTGAACACAAAAGAATATAGAATTGTGGCTGGTGAAAGACGTTGGCGTGCGGCACAAATTTCTGGGCTGGAAACAATTCCGGCAATTGTTCGAAAACAAGCAGAAATTCAACAGCTCGAAATTGCTTTGATAGAAAATGTGCAAAGAGTAGATTTGTCGCCAATTGAACAAGCGATTACAATTGAAAAACTTCACCAACAATTCAATATTTCATACGATGAAATTGCCAAACGATTAGGAAAAGCTACAACTACCGTGCACAATATTGTGCGACTTCTCCAGTTACCCAAATCTGCGTTGTTAGCACTTGAACAAGAAAAAATTAGCGAGGGACACGCCAGGAGTATTTTGGCGTTAAAAAATGATGATAGTGGCCAAGAATTATTATTAAAAAATATAATTGAAAAAGGTTGGTCTGTTCGTCAGGCTGAGCAGTTTGCGAGAGTTAAAAAAACAAATAGTGCACCAGTTGCAAATCAAAAAACCGCTTACGAAAATATTTATACTAAAAAATTAGCCCAAAGACTTGGCACTAAGGTTACATTACGCCCTATGGCTTCGGGAGGCAGGCTGGAAATTCACTACAAAGACGAAGCTCAGCTAAATGAGTTTTTATCTAAGCTCTAGTTAAAAAGATTCGGCTTTATTAAGCGGAAATATTCTGAAGGCTAATTTTCCGACAATATCATCGACGTTAATTGGTCCGAAATTACGCGAATCTAGTGAATTCAACCGATTATCACCGGCAACGAATACTTCGTTTTCGCCAACTGTAAAATCGGCCGACCCAGGAGTTGAAGTAGCAATTCCTGAGTGTGGGTCTACAATGCTTGGGTCAAATCCGTTAGGATATTCTGCATTATAAATAGTCATTTTGCCGTCTTTTACTACAACTTGCTCACCGGGCAGCCCCAACACTCTTTTAATAAGTTGCTTTTCACCCGAACCATCAAAATCCAGCGCACCGTGTTTGATAAATATAATGATGTCACCACGTTTTGGTACAAAACTTTTACCAGTAATTCTGGCTATAGTTCTGGGAATTTTGTTAACAATTAAGCGGTCTTGATTTTGTAAGGTCGTTTCCATACTTGGGCCGTCAACTTCATATGACTGAAAAACAAAGGCAATTAACACTAAAGCAATCAGCGGTGCCGCCAGTAAAATTAATATTGTCGTTACAACACCTCGCCAACCTTCCTGATTCGGTGTTGTATCGCCAATTTTGGCACTTGTTGCTACATCGGGCGTCATATCTTTGCGCCGAGACGGTGGAATAATATTCGTTAGCATCTTCTGGTTCAATACTATATAGAAAATAAAGCAGGCTGTACATGGTTTGCCCGATTTCACTTAAAACGTTATACTACATGCTACCGTATTCATGGACAATTTTCGTCAATTTCGTTCACCAAAACCAAAAGGTAAAAACACCGGATTTGTTGACGGCATTATAAATAATCAGCCAAATATTGGAAGACATCCTTTGAATGGTAGAACTTCAATGCCAAGCAGTGGGAATATTGGTGATTTTAGCCAACAAGATGGTTTTCACCCTATGCAGCAAGATGTTATTCAGAGCAATATGCTTGGTAGGCAGCCCCAGCGAACAGCAAACGGAACAATAGCTTTGGATATGCCAGAAGATTTACACAAAAAAAGGCGATTTAGTCGTAAAAATCGCATTAAAAATCCTCGCAGCAAAAAGAAAAAAATACTGATATCAATTAGTATAATTTTACTGGTGGTTTTAACTATTGCCGGGTTTTTATTTGCCAAAGGCTACATCAAGTTACATAAAGTATTTCAGGGCGGTAGTAGCGGAGCGCCGGCACTCGATGGTAATGTCAATCCCACCAAGCTTAAGGGTGAGGGAGATGGACGAGTTAATATATTGCTGCTTGGTAAGGGTGGTGAAGGCCACACAGGAGCAGATTTAACAGATACCCTATTGATTGCTAGTATTGATCCCGTCCACAAAGAGGCAGCACTACTTAGTATTCCGCGTGATTTGTATGTCAAAACACCCAGTAGCGGATCGATGAAAATAAATAGTGTTTATGCTATCGAAAAGAGTAAAATACTTAATCA
>JBBTTS010000044.1:0-6258 GCA_038064135.1 Patescibacteria group bacterium
GATCGAACCCGAAGAAAACCCAGATAGATCATCAGTAATCGTAGCGTCAATGGCGACTTGATCAGATGTATTGAATGTATCAACCACAATACGGTCTGGCACCATATTACTCATAGTCGGGTGTGTTAGATCGGGCGTATCAGAGGTGACTGTAACATTTAGGTTGTAGCCCAAAGTAGTCAATTGAGTGTCTGTATACACTGAAGTATTTCCGGTTAAGTCGAATACCGTAACAGTCGGCTTCCAAAGTCCTGGCTCAGCGTATCGTGGCCAAATGGCACGAGCATTAAAGTTGGGCGCGTTAAAAGTTATCATTTCACCTTCTACTACCTGATTGGTTGATGGTGAAGTGTAGTAAAATCTTATGCCAGCAAAGCCAGAAAGATCATCAGTGACAACACCGTCCATATCTACCTGTATTTGGCTGCTGTTTACATTAATAGCATTTGTCGTGGTTACAAGGCTTACTATTGTGACAGGCGTAGTGTCAGTTAAGGCTTTGGCCGATAGCACGCTGCCGATAATTGGCATTGTTGGCACCGCCGAAAGCACTAATGCCAGCGCAACCGATCTCAAGCTATCTAGCCAGCCCTTAAACAACTTCAGCTGCAGTTTAAGTTTTGTGATAAATTCTGCAATCATACATTCCCCCTATTTAATTTACGTTAAAATCGTACCATGTTATTTTTTTATTATCAATAGACTTGGTTAGTTTTATAGTATTTATACCATGTCTTAAGTGTTTATCATTTTTTGAATGACATAATATTGACTTTTAGTTGTAATTTTGTGTAAAATAGATATTAATGCCTTATCGTTCTAGTCGTCGACTAGGTGGGGACGAAGCTGTATTTTCGATCAGTAACTTCGGAATATCAAATCGAGTTGTATTTAGAAACCATCTTGACCATCGCCGTTTTGTAACCACGCTTGCCAAACTCGCCCGACAAACCACTGGGTTGAGTATAATTGCCTATGTTTTAACGGCAACTTCTTTTAATTTGGTAGTACACGAGCATGAACGAGACAATTTGTCGAAATTTATGCATAAACTAAGCGTGTCTTACGCCATGTATTTTCAAAATAAATACCAATCGACGGGCAAAATTTTCCAAGGACCCTTCAAGGATACAGTCTTGGATAGCGATGATGAAATTATGTTAGAGATTTGTCGTCTACATTTGCTACCTGATGGCTTTGGTTTTGATCCAGAACGCTATGACTGGTCTAGTTACGGTAAATATTTGAATAATCGTGCGCCATGGCTAAAAAAAGATTTCGTTATACATTATCTAAAAACAAATAACATTGCCTACGATTTGCGGTATTTTACTCAATTTAGTACAAAATCAACATAACTAAATTTAGCTTAATTTTGTAACATGTGTTTGTGATGTATGGCATCGTAATCGTGTAATTCTTCGTCCTTAAACCACAAGCCTACTTCAAACTGGGCTTCGGCCGTGTTACCAGAAGCATGAATTAAATTTTTTACTGGTCGCTTACTAATGTTTGCCAAATACGTTGAATCAAATGAATATTGGCTACGAATTGTGCCTGGATCAGCTTTAAGCGGGAATGTATGGCCTGTAATTTTTCTAACGTACTCGATTACGCCCGGAGCTTCTAATACTAATGCAAAAACTGGGCCAGAGCGAATAAATTCAACTAACCAAGTTCGTACCAATTCGCCAATTTTTTTGGGGTCTGTTGTGCCGAGTTCTTTTTTTGCGTCTAGTTTTAATTCTTCGTAATTTTCGAGTGTCTTTTTTCCGATTCCTTCGACCAATTCTACTCGATCTGCAGGATAGTGTTTATTAGCAAGCACTTTACTGACGTAAAGCATTTTTAAACCTACGACTTTAATACCTGCTTTTTCGAATCGTGCGATAATTTCACCACTAATACCTCTTTGTACGGCATCAGGTTTGATGATAACTAGTGTTCGCTCCATAAATTCCTTTCAAATTCTAAGATGCTTTGGACTAATGTTATCAAAATAACAGAGGTAACACAAACTTTGCATAATGTCGTACAATGTATACATGGCGGGAGTGGCAAAATTTGTAAAAGTTAAGACCGATTTTTTAGAACATTTGGAAATTGAGCAAAATCGTTCCCAAAAAACTATCGCCAATTACGACCATTACCTAACGCGCCTACTGGATTTTGCTGGTGATATCAAAGTATCAGACATCGACGCCGAGCTTGTGCGCCGTTGGCGGTTGTGGCTAAACCGCCTAGGCACCAACACTAGTGATGAACTTGGCAAAGCTACACAAAATTATCATCTGATTGCGCTAAGAAGTTTCTTGAAATATTGCGCCAAACGAGACATCCCTGCCCTAGCGCCAGATAAAATCGAACTTGCCCGTACACAGCGAAAACAGGTTACATTTTTGTCACTCGAAGAAGTCGAACGACTAATGAAACAGCCTAAAACGACAAGTATAATTGGGCAACGTGACCGAGCAATTTTGGAGCTTTTATTCAGCAGTGGGCTTCGAGTTTCGGAACTTGTGGGGTTAGACCGTGAACATATTAACTTAAAACGCCGTGAATTTTCGGTTCGTGGTAAGGGCCGAAAAGACCGCCCGATTTTTATTAGCCCCGATGCGGCCCATTGGATCGAACAATATTTAGAGGCTCGGCAAGATAGTACTCGGCCGCTTTTTGTACGCTACAGTGGTAGCAAACAGGTTGACCTTAGTGGCAACTTTCACCGTCTTACTGCTCGAAGTGTACAAAGGTTAGTTAGCAGATATGCCCTGCTTGCAGGAATTACAAAACACGTTTCTCCACATACCTTGCGTCATAGTTTTGCGACCGACCTATTAATGAATGGGTCCGATTTACGATCGGTGCAGGCGCTGCTGGGCCATAGCAATATTGCCACAACTCAAATTTACACTCATGTAACCGACCCGCACCTCAAAGAGGTTCACAACAAATTTCACCGCAAAAAATAATTATTCTTCGTTAATATTACAAACCGACGGATTTGGACTAAATCTAGAATTGTTAACCGAATTTTCTGGGGGCTCTACTGCCAAAAATCGTTTACAAACACCCGATGGCGATTCTACCGCGTAAAGGTAAGGTGTTCGATTTGAGACACGTACTTGAGTACGCTTTAGTACATCATTTACTTTACCCGTTACATCAATGACTATTTGACCACCAACTATATTTAATCGATTATTTAAACCATCCAACGCATTTATACTTACTCTAGCTGTTTCATAAACAGGTTTAATCCGTACTAAGATATTAGTAACATTTCCACCAATTGGTCCACTGGGTGGGGTGTAAGCACTAAAGTTAATGGTTACATTACACTTTCGTGGTTGTTCGGCAGTATTAGGTGCAGAGTTTTGACAAACTCCGCTTAGAATTTTGCCATTTCCGTTAGAATTGATACCTGGTGTAAAATTTTCTGTTGTATTACCTGAACCAGCACAAGGATCAAGATAGTATGAAGCCGTTCGAGCCAAAAGGTCTGAACGAGTAAAATTAGAACCCTCTAATACGGTAACGTCTGCTTTTAATAGTGGCGCAGCAAGCCAACCACTAGCGCTAGGAAATTTACCACAATCTGTACCAGTACGAAATACTGAACCACCTAAATAATGTTCCCAGCCTATAACAAGTTTTGTTGCCTGATTTGCGCCAGTGAACGTAATGTCGTTAACCGTAGAACTGTTGTCTGAATTAATTTGTAAATATTCTAGACTATTGGGGCTTGTAGAAACAAGTACGCAGGTGTATTTACTAGTGGCCTGCGTATTGAGTAATGTTGCAAACGTACTATCAAGATTAAGATTATTGGCTTGATCATTAGCAATATTTACTGCTGAAGTTCCTGTAGTTCCTGTAGAACAGTCCGTTATGTCGGTTACGGGTTGATTATTTCTAATTTTGTCACGGATATAATCTACGGTGTCATTTATTCCGGATTCGGCCGCATAAAAAGCTTGGGTACTAAGCTGACGATCTAGTGCCTGCTTACTTTCGCGGTTGGCAATAACACTCATGCTAACAG
This sequence comes from Patescibacteria group bacterium, assembly GCA_038064135.1. GTDB lineage: Bacteria > Patescibacteriota > Saccharimonadia > Saccharimonadales > OMJO01 > JBBTTS01. The sequence continues at coordinate 4,043 of JBBTTS010000044.1, forward strand.
TAGTGATTACTATAATAATCATAACAATAATGGTTATAACAAAAGCAACGATTCCCTGCTGATTATTTATTAGTAGGTTTTGTTTATGCATTTTAGTTTAGCCTCCTGATTACAGTTGTATGTAACTCTGATAATGAGCAAAAAGCACCGCCAGATTTTTCATCTAAACAGCCAGCAATCGAAGAAGGAAAACTGCTGAGATTGTCCAGTACATCATCGTCGCCATAAATTACAGAAACGTCAATTGAAACCAGGTTATTTAAAACCGTAACAATATTGAACTGTAAAAGCCTGGTATGAACAGACAATAATTCTTTACCCGCACTGCCAGTGCCTAGTGATGGGTTTTCTTGTTGCAAATCGGGTGCAACACAATTGGATTGATTATTTAAAACATCCTTCCATAGAACATGTTTGCTTTGATGTTTTGAAACATTCGTAGACGATTCTAACTGCCAGCCAACTATATAACTAAATCTGACTGCACCTAAACACGTAACTAAAACATCGTCTCCACCACCAGGAATGCCATTCTGACCATTCCCAGGTGTGCCCTGCAATGGAGCATTAGATGAAAGTTGAGTGTGGCTTGTTACATCTTCCATAAGTAGCCTAGCTACATTTTGTGTAGTAGTTGAGATCGAGGCTTTTTGATATTGTCGGCCAACAGTAATTAAAGATGCCGAAGCTAGCACCAACACAACGCTAAATACACCAATGGCAATCATTAACTCTATTATGGTAAAACCTGCTTCTTTAGACCACTTTTTCATTATTGGTGAATCCTGTAAGGAATTGTGACTACATCAAAGCCCAAACTATTGGCTGTATCGCCGACCGAAAATACTCCAGCAGCAGCATAAAATTGATCTTGTTTAGCCTGACCTAACTCTGGGAAATAGCCAATGCCGGCCCGGTAGAAATAACCAGCGCTATCTGTTTGGTCTGATGTAGGAGGTGTGCTTCCGCAGGGGTTTGAAGCTTGCTCGCAGAAATACTGACCCGAACTATTAAGTGCACAGAGGGGATCCTTGGCGCTACTTCCGGTAGAAACATACCTTATAGAAATATCGGCCCCAGGTATTGCTGGGTTGTCGTAAAAACAAAAACCCGAATTTCCGTCGGTCAAAATTGGGGTTCCACCATTCGTAGCCGGTTTTTTGGTTGTTATGGTAGGATTATTTTGCAAATATTGCTTAAAGCGCTCGATTTGCTGCTGAGCAAACTGCACAGACTGAGCTCTTTCTTCACTTTTTCGGACTGCCTTTAAACTTCGCCTAGACAAACCGTAACCTAATGAAAGTGTAAACATAACTACTGTTATTGCAAGTAATACTTCTACGATTGTTTCTCCACTTTGTTTGTTGAGATGATTTTTTATGCCGGACATTGCGTTACCCCCGATATCCCCACTTCAGATACTTTGGCATCAGCATTAGCTATTGCTAATTCAGGAAATAAGCCTCTATTTTTTGCGCCAATAATTAGCGCAGCTTTTTTGCCACTGCCAGCACCCTGATTTAAACAAATGATAACGGCTATATTACGGGTAACTATATTCGCAGGTGTACCCATAGAAACTATTTTAGATCCTGTATTACCGACGGAATCAGTTGAACTTGAGCTTGGGATACTGGCTATAGAAGCAGCTAAGGTACCTGGTGTATTACCTGGTGTTTCTTCGCCAAAATTCGTAAATATGCCAAAGGCGGCAGGTGCGGAAGCAAAGGGTGTGGTGGCATAAATGGCAGTAAATTCTAGTCCACCTTTTAATGAAAATGTTTCTGTCATTCCTGTTGGTGAGCTATTTCCGAACTCAGCTCCCAACGGCTGAGGGTTAGCTTCGTCAAAAGTTTTTACAGCTTGTTTTGCAGTGTTTAGTCGGCCACCAGCTACACTAATGGCTGTGAATTTTTTGTTGGTTAAGTCAAAATGTATTACCTTGCCAATAAAAGTGCACTGGTCTCTTGTTCCTTGTTCTGCTGCTACTGAGCTAAAAGAAATGCCATTAGCACTTTCTGGATTCCCTGGCGATGGATCATATTGGCATGTGAAACTACCGGTCGGATAATATCCGGTGGTAACATCGTTAATTAAATCTTCTATTTGTTGCTGAAATTCTCTTAATGACGATGTAAAATAAGCCTGATTTTGCCGGCCACTAATAAAACCCATAGCAATTACAAATAACGCGCCCGAAACAGCCAAAAACATCA
>JBBTTS010000045.1:0-2028 GCA_038064135.1 Patescibacteria group bacterium
ACTTTATTTTGGTGCCCTGCAAATATTATACGCTCTAACGCAAGCGCTGGATTTAAGCGTATATTATATTTGATTTAATCAGGGATAAAGACGGTTAATATCACGGGGGAAAAGAGTGGCTTCTTTGACGTTGTTGAGCCCAATGATTTTTTCTGTCAAGCGTTCCAGCCCCATACCAAACCCACCATGCGCAGGCATTCCAGCTTGCATGGCCATGAGGAAATATTTAAAGCCTGGGTCTTCGGGATTGCCACCAGCCATTTCTTTGAGTTGCTTCACTAAGATGGTGTGATTGTTTTCTCGCATGCTACCAGTGGTAATCTCGAGGCCGCGAAATAACAGGTCGACACGGTCGGCAAGTTCTGGTTTTCCATCTTGGGCCTTGTGGTAAAACTTCATGTCAATGGCTGGCCAATCGGTTACGAACACAGCTTCGCTTTTGAGATTCTTTGCGGCATATTCGCAAATCCATTTTTCTTCGTCGGGTCGCAAATCTTTTTCGCCTACCGTGTTGGCGCCAGTTGCTTTAGTATACAGGTCGTGGATTTCTTCCATGCTTAGGCTTGGAATATCCTTTGGTAAAGTTGGCTTTATCGTATTCCACTTTTTAAGATCATCCGCATGCACTTTCCAAACTTCATCAACTACATGATTAAGAAGTCCACTTAAAAATTCTTTAAGATCATCGATGTTGATAAAACCCATTTCACCATCAATCGAAATATATTCTGTCATGTGGCGAGTAGTGGCACTAGGTTCGGCACGGTAAACCGGTGCAATTTCGAAAACCCGCTCGAACACGCCTACTAGTATTTGCTTGTAAAACTGAGGGCTCTGAGCCAAGGTAGCTTCTTTGCCGAAATAATTTAGTTTGAAAACTTCGGCTCCACCCTCGGTTGCTGCAGCAAGTAGTTTTGGTGTATGGACTTCGGTGAATTCGTTTTGATAAAAATAGTCACGGAGCGCACGCGTAATAGTGCCACGAATTTTGAAAATGGCTGTTTCTTGCATGTTGCGAAGACCAATTGGTCGGTACTCAAAAAGTGTATCGAGGTTTTCGGCTTTGTGGTCTAGTGGTTTGTCGATTTCTATCGGGGGCTGGTCTTCCACTGGAACAATGACTATCACTTTTACATCGTGCAATTCTGCGCCTCCTGGGGCGCGCTGTTCTTCTTTTACTAATCCTTCAACTGTCAACACCGTGCCAATCTGCATACCACGCAGTTTTTCAACTTCGACATTATCTTTTATAACAACCTGTATAAGGCCGCTGCGGTCACGCACATTTATGAACGTCAGGCCACCAAGCAGCCGCTTTTTATGCAACCAACCAACAACTGTGATTTTTTTGCCTTTATGGCTCAGTGCTTGAGATGCTAGGGTCCGTGTCATGCTGTGATTCTATCATCTCTTGGGCTTCAGAGGTAGCCTTTTCATGATCTTCATGTTCATCGGCCGCCATTTTTGCGGCTACTGCCCGTAAATCGTGATACTGGTCGAATTCATCGATAATTGGTTGGCCAATCAGCTCTTCCAGTACGTCTTCCAGGCTAATAACGCCAACATATTCCTCGAAACTATTGACCACTACCATCAGGTGGTGATGAGTTTTAAGAACGGCCTGCAGCGCTTCAAATAAAGGTTGTTCTTCGTGTATATAACAGACGTCACTACGCATAGCCTTAGCCACCGTACCTCCGTGTTTTGACTTAACTAAATCCTTCATGTACAGCGTACCAGTTATGTTGTCTTTTTTACCTTCAAAAACCGGAAAACGGCTATGACCGCTCTTGTGAAGTTCGTCCATTAACAGCGGACCGATGTTTTCATCGGCACTCACTGTTTTTACTACTCGCCGCGGCACCAGCCGATCACGCACCAATCGGTCACCAAATTTTAGGGCTCGTTCAGCCAAAACCAATTCAGCTTGTTCCATACGATTGTCTGACTGGGCTTCCTGACGCTCCAAAAGTTCGATTAGATCTTGTTTTTCGTACAAACCTGTATGCAAATGTACTGGCATCAATC
>JBBTTS010000046.1:0-1743 GCA_038064135.1 Patescibacteria group bacterium
CTGTGACAACGATGGCAAGATTTGGATTGATGTTGAGGAGAGTGAGGAGGATGAGGTGGTGAGAGTGGGGTTATAGCACACAGCTAACGCTTGAGGTGAGCAAAAACAGACTGAAAAGGCTTTCGGAGACTACTAGTTGCATCAGTTTCTTTTGGTAACTCTTCGGTGATAGGTGCCAGAACTGCTGGCTTCGGTACCCTGTAAGAGTTTCCGCGGATATTGATAGGGAACAATTTACTATGGTCCATGATGCGGTCAAGCAGAGAACCGGTCTTAACAGGGTCTGTACCGAATAGACTCAGCCAGGTAATCGGATTCTTATTGGATGTAATAATTGTTGAAGTATTGTTCTCATTGCGGTGTCGTAGTACATCAAATAAAATTTGCCCGGTGTTGTCGTCAGTGTCGTAGTACTCAATGTCATCTAAGATGAGTAGTTCGGGAGCGACCAATACGCGAAATAGTCGCTCTGTAGCGCTATCCGAGGAGCTGTTTACGGCTGTCAAACATTCGTTTAGTTTCATACACCTTGTACTGTGGCCTTTTTGGATAGCCTCATAGCCAAGCGCCATGGCGAGATGAGTCTTACCTACACCCGGAGGACCCAAAATGACAACGTTTTTACCTTGCGTAATATATCGGCAAGACGCAAGATTGTTTATCTGAGGCTGGTTAATGCTTGGCTGATAAGCAAAGTCAAAATCCTGCAGAGTTTTAATGGGAAATAATTTAGCTCGTTGAATACGTGATTCTACCCGACTATCTTCTTTCTGTGCGAACTCAATCTCCAATAGTTGTTCCAGAAAATCTAAAACCGTACCATGCGAACCTTGAATTTTTTCTGCTAGGTATTCAAACGAAGTGGCACTGGCGTCTAAATTCAGAAACTTCAACGCGTGACTAATTTTCTCAGTTTGGGTTCCCGAAGGGAAGGCATACTTTGTAACAAGTTTCTTACCCATTGGCTGGTACCTCTATCGGAAATCCCATAGCGGCTGCATAATAGCCAGGTTCTCGTTGCATTACCTCGATATCAAAGTTTCTGGTGCGTTTTTGCTTGGATCGAACGGTGTTAATATCAGGTTTCTTCTTATTCGAGATAATCTCAATTTGGGGTGTTTCATCTACTGCAGAAACCCAAGAGTGTCTTTTGGTGGGTACCGGCAGGATCTTGACGAGCGAATTATTTCTATAGACTTCGAGGTTCGGCAGTCCGTGCTCGTCTACCTCACGTATGTCAAGCTTCATACGAGCATAAGCACCGCCAAGGTTATATATAATTCCTTTGCGAGTAAAAATGCCATTTTCGGTAGTGTGATAGGTCTGAACGACAGATCCGTTAAAAGGCGGGATTCCTACCGGGTCAGCTAAATGAGTCCTCTCCTCCAGCCATAACTCGCGGGGCTTCCGTCGTGTTGTAGCGTGTAGCCGAACATTAGCGGTGTTATCAAGCCACAGGCGCAGACGGCTGTTAAGTTCATCAATGGTCTCTTTGACGCTTGGTGTGCTACGTGAAAAATATTTGCGGGCTAATTTAATGCTACTTTCTACTTTTCCTTTGGCCTGTGGATAGTATGGCGCACAAGCTACAGGTGTAAATTTATAGTAACGTGCGAACTCAAGAAACATGAGGTTGTAGAGGACTTTTTTAGTGCCATCTGGTTGCTTCTCCCGCCGATCAACCACTGTTTTCATATTGTCATACAGAATGGTTTTAGGGATCCCCAGTTTATCAAAGGCGTG
>JBBTTS010000047.1:0-11506 GCA_038064135.1 Patescibacteria group bacterium
CAACCCAGAACTAACGGCAGAAGTAACCGGCAAGGGTGTATTATATATGCTTCAGGCTATACGAGAGGCGGCTGGTGAAAAGCATATTAGATTTTATCAGGCATCAACATCTGAAATGTTTGGTGGGCTAAGCTACAATAGGCCTAACAAGGGCTACGCAGAGGATGCAAGATTTCATCCAAGAAGCCCTTACGGGGTTGCAAAACTTTATGCTCATTGGATTACCAAAAATTACAGAGAAAGTTATGGCATGTTCGGTTCGTGTGGAATATTATTCAACCACGAAGGCGAACGCCGTGGTCCGGAATTTGTTACGCGTAAAATTAGCCAAGCTGTGGCTCGTATTAAACTGGGCAAACAAGATGTTCTGGAGCTCGGAAATTTAGATTCAAAACGCGACTGGGGATATGCTGGTGATTATGTTGAGGGAATGTGGATGATGCTGCAACATAAAACACCTGACGATTTTGTTTTAGCAACTGGCGAAACTCATACCATTCGTGAATTCTGCCAGATGGCATTCACTGAAATCGGAATAGAACTTGTTTGGAAGGGATCTGGAATAGATGAAAAAGGTCTTGATAAGTCTAATGGAAAAGTTCTGGTAAAAATTAACTCTGAGTTTTTTAGGCCGGCTGAAGTTGATATTCTACTCGGCAACCCCGAGAAGGCCGAAAAAGTACTTGGCTGGAAGCGAAAAGTTGACTTCCCGGCCCTCGTGAAGCGTATGGTTAAATACGATCTAAAGCTAATGGCGCTGTCTTAATTGTATGGATCCTTTGTTTCAGAGTATAATTACCACGACAACAGAAGGCTTATTAACCACCTTACATCAACCCAAATTTAAGCATAATAAGAATCCGCCCTTATTATTTAATTCGAATTGTGTTATTTTAATTAAAAAGCACGAATGATCAATATTAAATCAACAAGAATCTTTATTGACGGATCTGTTATATCGTCAAAAAAACAAAGTGGAATAGGGCATTTAGTTTTAAATTTACTTAAAGAAATTTCAATAAACTCAGAGTACAGACATATTAAAATCACCATTTTCTGTACAAAAGATGAAATCAATTACATAGAATCCTACAAATTCCTATCATTCAGAGTGAAATCCATACCAATAGTAAACAGGAGAATACTTAATATGCTTAATAAGTTGAATATAATTTTACCATTAGATTTATACTTGGGTAATGGAATGTATCTTTTTCCGAACTTTATAAATTACCCAGTATCAAGACGTTCACAATCATTTACATGGATTCATGATCTTTCTTTTGAAAAGTTTCCGAAAACAGTGTCACCAAAGCTGCAAAAAAACTTTCATAAAAATGTTGGTAAATGGATCAAAAGATCCACAAAAGTCATAACTCTATCTAACTTTATTAAAAGTGAAATACAAGAAGTATATTCTATTGATTCACGAAAAGTTGAGGTAGTATATTGCGGGGTAAACACAAAACATTTCTATAAAAGGAATAAAAGTGAAATTAATAGTGTAAAGAAAAAATATAATCTACCAGAAAACTATATTCTGCATATTGGAAATATCGAGCCCAGAAAGAATCTAGAATTATTTCTATATGCATACGCATCTATAAAAAATGAGTTAACACAAAAATACGGACTTGTATTAATTGGGGGTAATGGCTGGAACAATAGCCAGACATATGCTGTCATTGACGAACTAAAGGCAAAAGGAATAAACATCGTGCTACCCAGGCAATATGTAACAGATAAAGATCTACCAGCAATTATTAGCGGAGCAACCGTAGCTGTAAGTCCATCGCTTTACGAGGGGTTTGGGATGACCCCACTTGAATCTTTAGCGTGCGGAACTAAAACTTTGGTTAGTGATATCCCTACTCATAGAGAGATATACGGCGACAGTGTATTGAAATTCGATCCCAGAAATATTAATGATATGGCAATCTCTCTAGAGGGGATACTTTTGAATAAAACCAAGGTAACTCACTCCCAAATTGTAGAAGAGTATACATGGTCATCAACAGTCGATAGATTGATAAAAATAATCTCAGAATCCTAAATAATACGATTCATATTGGTTAACTTGGAGCTAACCAAAGATGTTAAGTGTGGTATAATTTGTGCTAAAGATAAACTATGAATAAGAAAATAAAACTTGTTTTGAGAGTTGGGAAGCGAGGCGTATACAAACTCGGGAGGCGGGAATTTCAATATCGCGGTTCCAGTGTATTTATGTTGCCCATAAAAGTAGGTAATTATGGAATCAAAAAAGGGCCGAAAAAACTAGCTCGACGAGTTAAGGACGAATTTATTCAGATTGATCGTAGAGTTGGTTTACATCTTGGATTCCCGAATGGCTTAGTTAGCGGTGTTGACCAATTGGCAATATTGCAGTGGTTCGCCAAAAATGCGCGACCAACTAGTATTGTTATACCCAGCTATAATGACCTTGACGTTTTGGTTCCATGCCTAGAGAGTATTGCGCTTACGACTAACCCCAAGTTGGTGAAAGTAATAGTAGTAGACGATTATTGCGAACCTAAGCACAGAAAGCTACTTAGCGCACTGGAAAACAATCAAGTAACAGTTGTGTTCCGTAAAAAGAACGGTGGCTTTGCAAAAGCCGTTAACACTGGACTTAAAGCCGCCAACCCTAAACACGACGTCGTTTTAATAAACAGTGATATTGTGGCTCACCCAGACTGGCTTGAAGCACTTCAATACGGCGCTTATGAGTTTGGAGTAGATACGGGAGTAGTTGGTGCGAAGCTTTTGTATCCTGATGGGCGTATCCAGAGCGCTGGGAGTTATAGAAATACTGAAGTACCAGAATACTTTGATCATTACTACAGATTTCAAGACGCAAACTATGGACCGGCAAATATACCGTACTATTGCTTAGCCATAACCGGTGCATGCATGTATGTAAAGCGAGAGTTTCTTAATAATATTGGACTACTTGATGAAGGTTTTACATTTGCATTTGAGGACGTTGATTGGTGTCTGAGGGGCTGGGAATCAGGATACCGTACGTTATATTTTCCGTCAGCAGTTCTAACTCACGTAGAATCAGCAACTCGCCAAAAAAACCATAAAATAACCGTGAAAGAGCAAAAATCAATAGATTATTTCTGGAATAAATGGAAAAACTGGTTTGATAAACGTATCGTACGCGACGTAAACGGTAAAATAAATATAATATTTGTATTGCAGTCTTTTGGTTTAAGCGGAGGAATAAAGAATGTTTTTGAGCAAGCAAACAGATTGTCAGAGAGAGGTTTTGCAGTACAAATTTGGGGTTTAGATAAAAATCCAAGCCCGTGGCATGTGTCCAAAGATATAAAAGTAAGAACTTATAAAAATTACGAAAGACTTACGGTGGCCCTTAGCAAAGAAAAAGCTATAAAAATTGCTACATGGTGGGAAACTGCGTTTCCCGTGTGGCTTGCGTCTGTCGAAAACGGAGTACCCGTTTATTTTATACAGGAATTTGAAACATGGTTTTATCCAGACAATATAATTGCACAATCGGCAGTCATTTCTTGTTATAGAAAAGAGTTTCACAATGTGACAATATCATCTTATAATCTCGATGAAATTCGCTCCATAGGACTGGATGCTACAATCCTGCCATGTGGTTACGACGACGAAATCTATAGGCCCTTAAAAGAAATTCAGCGAGAAACTAATCAATTACTTGCAGTTGGGCGAACTTTTTTCCAAAAAAACTTTGCACTTACTTTTGATGGCTGGAAATTACTGGGAGATAAACGTCCAAGACTTAAGTTATATGGTCTTGAACCGGAAATGGCCAAACTTGATAAGTGCATAGATTATGTGAGCAAACCAAGCAATGAAATTGTTAACAAACTTCTAAATGAAGCAACTGCATTTATACAAACTTCTAGACATGAGGGTTTTTGTCTACCAGTGCTAGAGGCAATGGCAGCCGGATGTCCGGTTATCACTACTGATTCACACGGAAATCGTGATTTCTGCTTCGATGGCAAAAATTGCTTGATTATTAATCAAGACGATCCCGAAGATCTGAAAAACGCATTGAGCAGAGTTTTCGAAGACAAAAACCTACGTAACCGATTATCAGAAGCTGGATTAAACACAGCGAAAAAATATCAATGGGGAGCAATAACTGATAAAATTGAAGCCTTTTACAAAGAATTAGCAGAATCATATGATTGATGCATTAATAAGTTTTTTTAAGCCCAGCAATCGCAGTTTGATAAGAGAACTTGTGGTTAGTGATTTTAAACTTCGTTATAAAAATTCAATTCTTGGGTATTTTTGGTCTTTACTAAAACCCTTATTATTATTTGGTGTTTTATACTTTGTATTTACTAAAGTTGTAAGAATAGGCGGTGATGTTCCATACTATCCAGCATATCTATTGCTTGGCTTGGTGATGTGGACATTTTTCGTGGAAGCAACAACCTCGGGTATGAATTCAGTAATGGCTCGAGGGGACATGATTAGAAAAGTTAGTGTGCCAAAATATGTAATTGTCTTGAGCACCACTATATCTGCGCTAGTGAACTTCTCACTCAATATGGTTGTTGTGTTTATTTTTATGATGCTCAATGATGTAACTTTAAGGCCGACGATACTAATTGCTCCAATATTGATAATTGAATTGATAATATTTAGCTTATCGATCGGTGCATTGTTGGCAGCACTGTTTGTAAAATATAGAGATTTTAGTCATATTTGGGAAGTTGCACTGCAAATACTTTTTTACGCGACGCCTATCATATATACATTAAATTTCCCACCGTTAAACATAGCAAAACTTATAAGTATTAACCCGCTAACACAAATATTTCAAGATATGAGAGTGCTTCTTATTGATCCACAGGTTCTAACCAATCGGGATGTTTTTCAAAGCCAGGTAGGTCATATAATACCAATTTCTATAGTTTTTTTGTTGGCAGTTATTGCCATATGGTATTTCAAACGCAGTTCGCCAAATTTCGCAGAGGAGTTGTAGTTTATGTCAGAAAAAGTAGCTCTAACAGTGGAACATCTGCATAAGGAGTTTCGTTTACCGCACGAGCGTCAAAATTCGCTAAAAGACAAGGTATTGCATTTTCAAAAACCAACTTATGAAAAATTGCAAGCATTAAAGGATATCAATTTTGAGGTCAAAAAAGGTGAATTTTTTGGGATTGTTGGCAGGAATGGCTCTGGCAAAAGCACGCTCTTAAAAATATTAGGCGGTATTTACCAACCAACAAAAGGTAGCGTAAAGGTAAATGGTACTTTAACGCCATTTATAGAGCTTGGGATTGGCTTTAATCCTGAGCTAAGTGGTAGGGAAAACGTGTTTTTAAATGGTGCAATCCTGGGACTTACACGCAGAGAAGTGATTAAGCTTTACGATGAAATTGTTGACTTTGCCGGGATTGAAAAATTCATGGATCAAAAGTTAAAAAACTACTCTTCTGGCATGCAAGTTCGCTTAGCATTTTCAATTGCTATTCAGGCTCACAACGACATACTTTTGATCGATGAAGTACTTGCTGTAGGAGATGCTGCATTCCAAAAAAAATGTTTCGACGTATTTAAATCGGTCAAAAAAGAAGGTAAAACGGTAATATTTGTCACACACGATATGAGTGCCGTAGAAGAGTATTGCGATCGTGCCATGCTCATTGAAAACAGTGAAGTTATAAGTATAGGTAAAAGTTACCAGGTTGCACGTGAATATCGAAGGTTGCTTAATCAAGACGAACAAACATCTACATCTCAAAAATCTACAAGATTTGGGACGGGTGATGCTCATATAATTTCGGCAACAATTTTAAATAAAAAAGGCGTATTAATTAAACGGCTAGGTGATGACGACGACAAATTTCTATTTAGAATACAGGTGGTATTCAATAAAGCTATAAAAAAACCAATATTTGGCATAACATTACGTGATGCAGCAGGCCAGCCACTAATGCTTTCTAACACAAAGTCATTGAATAAGCAGACTAATGATTACGAAAAGGACCAACAAGTAACTATAACTTGGGAACTCGAAAATATATTCAATACGGGACGATATAGTATTTCACCAGCAGTTGCAGCCGAAGACGCTATTACAATGTTTGATTGGCGCGAAGATTTTCTCTGGCTTATAGTAGATAAAGATTTTTCATTATCTGGTCCCATATACTTTAAGCACAAGATTAATATAGATATATAATTCATGCTTTTAGCTCCAAACGTTTTAACTAAAATTAAAAAAATACAATGGACAAACCCATTAAAAAATCTTAAAGGTCATTGTTATGCGTGTGGGAATAGGGAAGAGTTTATTTTTAAACAAATTATTACAGATTCTCTAGCAAAGAGCTGGGAATTGAGTGATAAGGATCGTTGGAATTTTGATAGACGTGAGTCTTTATTTTGTGCACACTGCTCAAATTCATTACGCACTAGAATGCTAGCCAAGACCTTAGTGCAAATATATGGCAACCAATCAAATAGCTTAATTCAACTTGTCGATGAATCAGATTTTCAGAGTCTATCAATAGCTGAGATAAATAGCTGTGGTAATTTACATCAGTTTCTCGTTAGGCCGAACATACTGTATTCCGAGTTTGAAAGTGAAAACTCATCAGTTCCTCATGAGGACTTACGGAAGTTGAATTATAAAGACAATCAATTTGATCTTGTGTTGACATCGGAAACACTAGAGCATGTGCCGGATTTAGTTGGTTCCTTAGGCGAGGTAAAGCGTGTGCTGAAGCCTGGTGGTCGCCACATTTGTACCATACCCGTTATGTTAAATAGAAGAACCCGCAATTGTATTAAAGTTACTAAAAAAGGGACTATTGTGCCATTAATGCCAAAATCGTATCACGGTGAAGAATCAATAGGATTCTTGGTTTATAGGGAATTAGGTGGTGATATTATAGAAATAATTGAATCATGTGGATTCAAAGTAGCGCTATACTATGTATACCCCATGAATGATACGCATAGCTATGTATTTGTTTGCACTAAAGAGTAAGGCGGTGAATCATGATAAAATTAAAAGATACGGGTGAGCGCTTGATACCAGAACTTCACAAGCAAAGTCTGGCTTTTGGTGAGCACCTAGCTCGCTATCATGCTGCAAAAGACCTTGCAAAAGACAGGGTAGTGTTGGACATCGCCAGTGGAGCGGGTTACGGTTCAGCTTTTTTGGCACAAACTGCAAAAAAAGTTATAGGTGTAGATTATGATAGGACGGCAGTCGCGTATTCAAAGGAATTATATCCATTGAAGAATGTAGAATTTCGGGTTGGAGATGCGCAGCTTTTACCCCTAGAGGACTCTAGTGTGGATGTTGTAGTAAGTCTCGAGACCATAGAACATATACCTAATCCAGAAAAAATGGTTAAAGAAGTAGTGCGCGTTCTAAAACCAAACGGCATATTTTACGTATCAACACCAAATGATGAAGAATTTATCGAAGGAAATGAATTTCATTTACATGAATTTGATTTTGCTGAACTAAGTAAACTAATTAACAAATATTTCAAACAAGCACAGTATTATTATCAAGGTACATGGTATGCGTCAGGTGTGTTGAATAAGAAAAATTTTGAAGGTAGCTCTACCCCCCTAAGCGCAACAAAGACATTTAACCAAAGAACCGATAAAGCAATCTACTTTTTGTCAGTGGCAACCAATGGTCCAGTTATGCCAAAACTAACAGAAAATATAGTTGCCTCTGATAGATTCAGTGAATTAACGGCACAAAAACAGCACGAAGAACGTATTTCTTCTGATGCGCTCAAAATAAAACGCATAGATGAGTTGGTGGGTGAAAGTAAAACTCTCAAAGCAGAAATTTATCGTCTGAACAAAGAATTAGGTGATATTCTCAATTCCAGAAGTTGGAAAATGATACAAAAAGTAGATTTAGTTAAGCGTAAAATCAAAAGAACCTAGCCGTACCAAGGTACTAGACAATATTAGTAAAATAGTGTACTATAATAATACTTTTAATACCTCGCTACAAATAAAATAAAAAGAGTAAAACAAAAACATGAAGAAAATTTCTAAAAAAACTGTAATCGTTTCCATAGCGCTGATTGTTGCTACGATGTTGCTAGGCTATGCGATTCAAAAGACAAGTATTAAGGAAGTAAAATCAAACCCAGTACCAGATGAAATACTCACAACGGGTGTAAGTCTACAGTATGAAGGTCCAACAGAAGAAGAAATTAAAAACTCAGAAAAACATAAGCAAGACATCTCAGATTCAAAGATCCAAACACCTACCCCTGGTTCATTGAGAAAAGTTAACCCACTGATAACTAGCATAAATACTTCAGAGCTCAGAGGTTACATTTCTGGAATTGCCGAAGAAGGCGGTACGTGTTCTGCGACCTACACTAATGGGACAAATAGTTTTACGAAATCTTCCCTAGGGGTTCTAAATACAAGTAATACAGTATGTGGTGAAATAAAAACAAATTCTTCAGACTTTAATTTAAGTGGAACTTGGCGAGTAATTCTCTCATATACATCTAAAACTTCACAAGGGTCTTCTGAAGCAAGCTCGGTCGAGGTTCAGCAATGAAGAAATGGGGCGGCATATTACCAATATTACTCGCAACAGTTATAGGTTTAGTATCAATTACTTCTTCGCAGAAGGTGGATGCCATATCTACTGCTAGTTTTAATGCAAATAGAATAATTGATGACGCAATTTTCTTTTACGGTAATCGCATGAATTCAACTGATGTTCAGTCATTTTTAAATGCTAAAGTACCTACTTGTGACGTAAATGGAATTCAACCATACGCGGGTACCACCAGAGCAGTATATGGTACTAGCCAAGGATACCCGCCCCCCTATACATGTTTAAAAAATTTTATTCAAACTATAGACAACATGCCAGCAGATGCTTACTGCTCTGCGGTTTCAGGTGGTACCCGCTCTGCTGCAGATATCATCACCGCAGTAGGACAGGCGTGTGGAGTTAATCCACAAGTTATTTTAATTACACTTCAAAAGGAACAGAGTTTGATTACAGACGCATGGCCTTGGTCAGTGCAGTACGAAAAAGCTACAGGATATGCATGCCCTGACACGGCTCCATGTGACCCAACATATGCTGGATTTTTTCATCAAATATACTACGGTGCACGTCAATTTAAGCGTTACATTCTATTGCCTAATCTGTTTAACTACGCAATCGGTAGATCCAGTTATGTTGGATATAATCCAAATAGTGCGTGTGGAGGTACAAACTTAACACCTAATACTCAAGCCACTGCTGCATTATATAATTATACCCCATATCAACCAAACGCTGCCACATTAGCGGCTCCAGAAGGTGCTGAAGTTAACTGTGGGGCCTATGGTAATCTGAATTTTTGGCGTAAATTTAATGATTGGTTTGGTCCAGCTCTCACAAATGAATTTGCGGTAATCATGGCTGACAATGGCGACCCAACACAATGGGTTTTAGAAAACGGTGTTCGGTATGTCATACCAGACATGGCGACAAAAATTGCTTGGGGTCTTTCTCCAAAATGGGATTCACCCTACATTTTTGACGGCTCATATATAAACACATTACAGAGTGGTGCAACGCTCGGACGCGTTGTTCGCCCTGCAGGTGGGCTAGATGTGTATTTTGTTGATAGTGCAAAAAAATACAGATTTAGTTCTGCCGAATCAATGGCTGCGTGGGGTTACAATTCTTCAAATGTTATTGATGTCCCAGTAGGATTATCAGATCAAGCTAGCACACAAGGAGATATGACCTATACCGTAAGTCTTTCGGGGGATCCTAGAATTTTTATTATGGATGGAGGGACTCTAAGGCACGTTACGGATCTTAATGTGCTTACGGCATGGGCGGGAGATGTATTTAATAACATACCAATATCAAATGATTATTTCTCTACAAAGTCGCTCGGTTCTGATATATCAGAAACTAAAGTTACAAATGGATCACCTGCGGCCACAGAGTATCAGGTAGTAGCTGGACAAAAACTTGCTCAATCTCAAGCAGTAGCTCAACTCTATCCTGGAACCGCACAAGTGGTCAGCAATGCAACAATAGACCGATTGATTACAAGCGCGCCCGCCAGTCATTTTGTTCGCCACGGCGGATCCTCTACGGTCTATATGGTAGATTCAGGCGCGAAACATGCCGTTGGATCACCGGAGTTATTAAGAGCATGGGGAGTCGGCCCAAATCCCATGGTAAACATTGTTACACAAGGCAATCTAAACCTTTTAGCTAACGGAAGCGCGCTTACAAGCTATGGAGCTGATGTAAACGGCCAACTATATCTTATGGATGGTCGAAAAATTAGTGTTACCTCAGGTTTGGATAGCGCATATCGTACAGCTAGCGTGTATTCGCCTAGTCCAGCGCTAATGTCATTGTTACCTGGTGGTGAAAATGCTAGTAGCTTTATAAAAGGATTTCAATCGGCGCCAGTATATCTTCTAGATAACAGTATCCTTAGACAAATTCAAACCCCACAAGATCTTGAACTTTGGGGTGCTACTGGGTCGATAACGTCCGTATCAGACTACGTATTAAGTAATTTTTTAAGTGGCAGTAGCGTTGGTTCCTATGTGACTGATGGCAGCACCGAATTCATATTAGAATCTGGCACCAAACACACTATTTCTGGGGCTGTAAAATACAATTGGCTAATAAGCAACCCAGTAACCCTAAGTAGTTCAACACTTAGTCGTTTTTATACAGGACTTGATTTAAGTAATCACCTAAGAGTTGGCGGGCAATATTACAAAGTTCATGAAGGAGATGCATTTATGACTACTGACATAAATATTGCAAACGCTTGGGGTGTAAGCGGTGCAGGAGAAGTGAATAGCTCGATTGTTTCCAAATTCTTAACCCTAAAAACATTAACACGGTTTGTAAAATCAAAGAATTCTGCAGATAGTAGATTATTTGTAGTAGATAATGGCGTACTTTATTATCTAAGTCCGGAACATGCGGCTAACCTAGGCTTAAAAAATAACGAACCCCGCATGGCCGTTAATCCAGAGGCAGTTTCGATCTCAATATCTAGTTGGTCTGCAGTAGTTGTTAAAGACTCTGCCGATAAGCATTATGTGATAGAAAACGGATCTAAGCGTAATTTTGCTAATTCAATAATACAAAATCATTGGACTGGAAACGGTGTGCTTTCGGTGCCCATAACAACAAACGGTTTTTTAAATCTTTTACCAAACAGCGGAACTATTGAACGGGCGATAAAAGGAAATGGTTCAGCACTGTATTCAGCCGAAAACGGTACCAAGCGTTGGATACTTTCATCGAATACATTTAACCTAAACTATGCTCCATACTCATTTGTTAGCGATTCGTTGATAAACGCTCTACCAACAGGAATCAATATTCCATAAATAACCCAAAAAATGAAATAATTTGAAATTATAGATCATTTATGCTAGCTTTATATAAATTAACAGATGGGTAAGCTTGAATACTTCCTAGTGTCCTAGTGCCAAACCAAAGGAGTGG
>JBBTTS010000048.1:0-36527 GCA_038064135.1 Patescibacteria group bacterium
CCAGGAAATTGGCCGGGTGTTTCTCGGGCTACAATATCGCACGGATCGGCTACCACGGCAACTAATTTTTTATCCCTAGAGGAGTTATCATAAAGTGGACTGACTGATTCATTTATAGATATCAAGGCAAAAGTTTTAGGACAATATGTAACTTCTTGATGAATTTTGCTTGCTTCGTTTGCTATACGGCGTGCCACGGACGGTTCTTGCTTAAATAAAAAATAAGCAAATCTTTCGGCGCTTCTTGGCCCAACACCTGGCAATGCCCCAAGGGCGTCAATTAATTCTTCGAGGGCTTTAGGCAAGACTCGCATTTGTTACGACTATTTCGACCTTAGAGCCCTAAATCACCCAAAGCACCCATCATAGGTTGCATTTTTTCAGCGGCAACTTTTTGTGATTTACTTACTGCTTCTTTAACAGCATCTTCTAGCCATCTTTCTAGAACCCCGATGTCGTCTAAATCAATGCTTTCAGGGTCGATATGTATTTTTTTGATTTTCTGGTCACCAGTTATCTCGACACGTATGGCTCCATCGCCTTTTTCGACGTTGATAACCATTTTTTCTAGCTCTTTTTGCAACTTTTTAACTTTTAACAGCATTTTAGCTTGATCAAATCGGCTCATAAAACTCCTTTTAGTGCTTTTATTGTAACAGATTAGGGACGAGGTTGAACCATAGCTTTTTTTGTGGCCGGTGAATTTGCCCAAGCCCGAAAATAGCGAGTTGTTTGAAATCCAACCGAACCAACCACAAGCGCCAGGCTCAGACTAAGAGTTATCGACTTTATGAATGGGTTTTTCGGAAACACGGTTTGCCACTGTTGCATAATTAAAGCGAGTCCTAAAGTTATAACAACATAAATAAGCACAACAAACACCGGCATAAGTACAATGCTCCCTAGGCCAGAAAATACACTGACAATGATGAAACTAACGACTAAAAACCAAAACCTGTCCAGTTTTTTTTGAAAAGATATGACGTACAAGCCAAGCATGCACAGAATTGTTAGCGTGGCATCGAGTATAGGTGTCGGGTTTAACCAGTAGGAAGGATTTATTTGGCGTTTGAAAAACAAGTGCTGAAACGGTAAGCCAAACCCGTTAAAAAATGATTTTATACTGGGCAATTGTTCTGGAATTAACAAAAGCTCTAATAATGAGCTGGGGTTTGTGATTGTCCCCCAAACTAGGGGCAAAACACTGATTACTGCCACACTAACAAACCCTAGCATAAACCACAAAGGCTGTTCTTGCAGGACACTCAGTATTCGTCTGTATTGCCAAATAAGCAGGGGCACTAGCAGCCACAATAAACCGGGAACGTAAATTAAAAGGCCAAAGCAGAGCAGCACACCTGCCAAGACTGTTTTATGTAGTTTTTTTCCGTATGCCAAATGAGCGCAACCTGCCAGGAATAGAACGAAAACGAAAGGCAACATATCTGTTGTTCCGGACCTTCCGAAGTGTAGGGTAAAACTACTTGACGCGAACAATAAGGTGCCAAAAACAGCTATTCTTTTAGTGGCTATATGTATTAACAGTATAAAAAAGGCGATCACAGTACTACTTACGACTAATGCACTAGCGAATCTATTAACAAATACTGACCTTTTATTGACTTTTTGCAATATTAACTGCGAAGAGTTGTACGGCGCATAAACCGGATTACTCATAATCATACTTAGGCTATGTTGCTTACTGACTATTTCTTGTTCTTTAGGTGAAACCCCAGGCGACAGACTACGCAGCCTAAACCCAAAAAGAGTCCACAGAATTATAGTGGTCGTAAGCCCGATAAGAGCCACGCGCCACGACAGCGATGCTATTTTACCTACCCTGATACGCATTTATCTATCAAGAGTATACGCCAGATGTACCTAGCTGTCGAATGGAGTGGTGTGTTTTGTATCAAGACTACGAATTCTTTGTTTGTCCCGCTCAAAGTAAAGTTCTACAGCACCGGTCGGACCATTTCGATGCTTTTTGATAAAAATGTCCATGATATTTTTTCGATCAGAGTCAGGATTATAGTATTCTTCGCGGTAAATAAAACTGACAACATCGGCATCTTGTTCAATAGAACCTGACTCACGCAAATCTTGCAGTTGCGGAATTTGAGGGCTGCGGCTTTCTACGGATCGGCTTAGCTGGCTAAGAGCAATTAACGGTACGTTCAGTTCCCTGGCAACGCCTTTTAGCCCCCTAGAAATTTCTGAAATTTCTTGCACTCGGTTTCCATCGCTACTAAATCGATTTCCACCACTCATGAGCTGTAAGTAATCCACAATGATGAGCCCTAGCGGCCTTGTGTGAGATTCGCGACGGGCTTTGGTGCGAAGGTCGCTAACAGTAATTGCTGGCGTATCATCGATAAAAATCGGCGCTTCACTAAGAGTGCCCATGGCCTGACCAATTTTTTCAAAATCACTGTCGCTTAGATTACCCGTACGAAGCGCCCAAGCGTCTACCCCTGACTCATTTGCCAACATTCGGTCGACCAGTTGTTCTTTACTCATTTCTAGGCTAAATATCAATACCGGCGTAGAGGCTTTTACAGCTACGTTGTGCGCTAAGCTTAGTGCAAGTGCTGTTTTACCCATCGATGGCCTGGCAGCCAAAATAATAAGGTCTGAACGCTGAAATCCAGCCAAAATGTTGTCTAAATCTTTAAAGCCTGTTGGAATTCCACGGATTTTACCTTTGTCTTTATGGAGCTCATCTAATCTTTCAAAGCTTTCCTCTAAAATTGTCTCTAAACTAGCTATATCTTGCTTAACGTGCTGCTGACTGACCTCGAAAAGCTTAGTCTCAGCTTCTTCTACAAGCTCCTGAAGACTACGAGACTCATCGTAACCAAGGCTTACTATGTCTTGAGATGCTTTGATCAATCTTCGTCTTAAGGCTTTTTGGGCTACAATTTCAGCATACTGTTCGACGTGAGCGGCTGTAGGCACAAAGTTGGTTAATTCTGTGATATAACTTGCCCCACCCACCATGTCGATAAACCCTGTAGTTTTTAGCTGATTGCTAAGTGTTAGTACATCTATAGGGCTGTGTTTGTCATAAAGCTGGACTACAGCTTCGAAAATTCGCTTGTGGCGTTCATCGTAAAAGTCACCGGGGTGTACAGTGTCGGCTATTTTAACAATAGCATCGGCATCAATTAGGAGTGCCCCAAGCAAACTAGCTTCGGCGTCGGTATTTTGAGGTGGAATAATAGATTCTTTTGGCTGCATGAATTTAATTCTTTACTTAGGATTCTAGCACCTCGCCGCCGCCAAAAATATTGCTAATGGTAGCAACTGTGTCACTATCAGAGTTTTTTTGGGGTTCGCTAGCTGGTGGTTCAATATCTAAACTAGAAACAATTTCATAAGATTGATCACTAAATTTTTCAAGCTGTTCGGCGATGATTGTTAGGTTTTTAGAATCGCTGAGGCGTTTTTGATGGAATGGAAACTTAGCATAGAGTGTTAATTTGTTATCCTCAAACTCAGGACGTACCATACGTAAAAAGCTGTACAAGGTGTTGTGGTTCGATTTTATTGCTGCTAAAACCTTTTGCCAAGTTTCCAGCATTTCAGGCAATATTGATCCTAATGTTTCTAGCTCATTGTTTGGTTGTTCGACCCCCATTATTAGCGGTGGAACGGTTTCGCTAACGATTGCTGGAGCTTGAATAACTTCAGGTAATGTTTCGTCGACAACGACATTTTTTAACGCAGCGCCAACACATACTATCTCCAATTCGGTTTCAGGAGCCTGAGAATAACCAACAGCTAATAGTTGCTTAGATATTTCTGTATATTCATTTGTTAAATTTACTGGCAGATTTCCTTCAACTGTCTCTGTTCGCAGGTAATTTAATAGTTGGTGCGCAACAGCCGCTGGTAATATACCTTGCTGGCGTATTTTTGCAAGTACCTGGTAAACGTCTTTGGGCTTATTTGACAGCGAATTATAAAGTTCTATCAAAAGCCCTTTAGGTGCAATACCTAAAAATTGCTCTACGTCACTACTGACTATTTTACCTTCTCTTAATCCCCTGATTTGGTCTAACATGCTTATTGCGTCACGAAAAGAACCATTGGCGTGTTCAGCAATAATATTAAGAGCCGACTCGTCAATTATTAAATTCTCTTTTTTAGCAATACCTGCAAGATGTTCGGCAAGAACTTGCACGTCTATATGCTTAAAACTAAATCGCTGGGTCCGGCTAATTATTGTTTCAGGTACTTTATGCGCCTCGGTTGTGGCTAAAATAAAAACTACGTGAGCTGGGGGTTCTTCCAAAGTTTTAAGAAGTGCATTAAATGCCTCTTTGGTCAGCATATGTACTTCATCAATGATGTACACCTTGTATTTTGCGCTGGTAGGTGCGATATGAACTTTATCGCGCAGATCACGTATTTCATCAATCCGTCGATTACTGGCAGCATCTATCTCTATAATATCTAGGTGGCTGTTTCCTAGCTCATACGCAAGATGATTTATCTGATATGCCAAGATCCTAGCTACAGATGTTTTGCCGACACCACGAGGCCCAGTAAACAAATAAGCATGTGCAATATTTCCATTTTTTAGGGCATTTTTAAGTGTAGTTGTAATATGCGGCTGCCCAACAACGTCATCAAATGACGCCGAACGATATTTTCGGTACAACACCTCACTCATACTGAGTTACATTATATAAACAAAACTGCACTAGGTGTGTTGTGTAATTAGCTTAAATGTTGAAAGTTATAGCGCAGCTTCGAGGGCAGCCCATTCGGAGTGAGCATCATCTTCGGGCACGTTAACACTCACCTGATCTCCTGGCTTGGCTTTAAAGTAGGTAACGCTTGCTAAAAGTACCCGGTAGTTTTTACCATTCACGTCAACGAAATAGTGACCATTTTCTTGTTTTAATCCACCAACAACTTGCTTACGAGGTATTGGACCTATCTGCTTATACATGAAAGAGCCGTCGTCAGCTATAGTGAGTTTTAGGATATCGCCCTGAACCAACTTAGATTTACTAGCGTAGTTTGCTGGAACTGGATAGGTTTTGCCATCACTGCCCATCATGTTTTGACCATCAAAGACACCCTCGATCACTTTGCCGAGGATTTCTTCTTTAAGATTTACAGTAGAAACTATGTCGTCATCGCCAATCACACTAACAAGTAGCTCTTTTGCAGCGGCAAGGCTAGTCTCGGCTTCGGCAATTAATGTCCTAAGGCGTTTTATTTGTTTCTCTGGAAGGTCGGCCATTTTTTCCCTTTATTTGCTCCCTTTTCATCCATACCGTATCACGAGTCCCCCTGGAAGTCAAAATTTCAAGTTAAAAATCTGTGGATAAAAAAACCGCCACAAAATCGTAGCGGTTTTTTACTTGAAAAAGTTTGAGTTTTACTTTAAGCAAGCTCGACAGTTGCGCCGGCTTCTTCGAGTACTTTTTTGGCGTTTTCAGCGTCTTCTTTCTTTGCTTTTTCAAGAACAGTCTTTGGGACACCGTCAACAATAGCTTTAGCTTCACCAAGACCTAGCCCAGTTACGTCTTTAACAGCCTTAATCACTGCTACTTTTTGTGCACCGGCGTCTTTAAGTACAACGTCGTACTCGGCTTTGCCTTCATCGGCTGCTGGAGCATCTGCACCTGCAGCTGCTGGACCGGCTGCTACTGCAACCGCTGCCGCCGGTTCGATACCGTATTCGTCTTTTAAAATTTTACCTAGTTCATTTACTTCCAAAACACTGAGATTAACCAGTTGTTCTGCGAATTTCTTTAAATCTGCCATATTGTCTCCTTTAATTAATTAGCTTTGGCTTCTAGTGCGTTCAAAAGGCCATGCAAATTACCTTGTAGGCCACTAATTACCT
The DNA here is from genome assembly GCA_038064135.1 of Patescibacteria group bacterium. Lineage (GTDB taxonomy): Bacteria > Patescibacteriota > Saccharimonadia > Saccharimonadales > OMJO01 > JBBTTS01. The sequence continues at coordinate 5,867 of JBBTTS010000048.1, forward strand.
CCCGAACCGGTGAGTTCAGAATGTTAATGATACCGGCAATTATTTGCGGTTTGCTTGGCAACGCAGCCAGGGCTTTTACTTCGTCTGCGTTTATAAAATTACCTTCGGTGGTTATTGCCCCGACAAATTGCAACGAATCTTGTGTCTTGGCAAAGTTGGCGATAACTTGGGCTGGCGCTACTTCGTCCTGGCTGTTAAAAGCGTATAACAGCATGCCCGTAAGTTGACTTGTATCGACAGCTTTAAGTAAATCACTCGACTGAAGTGCCTTAATTACTAATCGATTTTTAACAACCTGCAGGGTTGTGCAGTTATCTTTGGCTTGCCTTCGTAATTGCTGTAAAGCCTTAACCGGTGTACCTTTGTACGCAGTAACAACAGTCATCTTAGAACTAGCCAATAGTTGGCTAATTTCTTCAACGACTTCGTTTTTTTTATGCTTCGTTAATGCCATTTAGGTTATTCCTTTATTGGTTTAAAAATTCTCGACCTGAATTTTATAAGAACTAAAAAAGTCTTTGGGCTTACCAAAGACTCACAGTTCGAGGTTTGTGCTCAAAAACAAAAATGCTGTTGATTGGCCTCGGTGACATTCTTATGTTCGCTCTCGCGCTCGTCACGGTCTTTGGTAAATCCATAGCATTATATCCTATCAACAGATTGGGGTCAAGGGTAGGCTGAAATCTCATTAGCTTGACATGAACATTTCATTGGCGTATATTCTGATTTCGTGAGTTACTTCAACTACAAATTTGCAAAAACAACGGCAACCCGCCCCGGCGGTCTGTTGCTCGTGATTTGCTAATTAGTAGTTGGAGTACTAGTTTAAAAGAACTTAAATACCGGTCTCCAGCAAAGATGGACACCGGTATTTTAATACTCGCCAAGCGGAAGTAATTAAATTAATTAATCTGCTTGGGGAGTATTAACTCCTACCATTTCCCGCGGGGGGACTTGGTTTCCAGCCTCTGGCAACAATTTTTGCCAGACGAACTTTGGAGGAATAGAATGTGTGGCCTTTTTGCAAGTGATGCTGTTCGAGATGCAGCTGCAGAGTGGGACGCTGGCAACCACGAGAAAGCACGATACATTCTCTGTTTGGCACGCGAGACACTTTCGATGGCGCGAATCTGCCAGCTGCTCGGAATCGAGCGAACTCGCCAGATTTACGGCCTCGTAATCGTAATAAATCGTGGTAAGTCAGTTCGATTCATCGAGTACGCGAGTTAATTGTTAGCATGGCCACGGGGCTAGGCTTGTAGGTCTGTCGACCTCGCCGAAAAGGAGTATTATCTCCCTGCCCCTTGCCACTACAATTAAACCCTATTCCTCCAAATTAACTTATTCGATGTGCTGCAACTTTTGCTGGGTGTAGCGTTCTGCAGCTAATCGTGTTAGTTCGGGGTCTTCGTCGCTATTTACAAATTTCATTGATTCGCCAATTAATGGGTGTACTTCGCAAAGTTTTTCATGCATTAAATTTACCAACTTTCGGTAACCCGGATGGCCTTGTGGCGTAGTGCGTAGTTCGTGATGGTGAAATGCTTGCCTGGCGTTATATGTTACCTTCCATCGCATTTTGTGCCCTAAAAGAGTTGCGTATTGAGCCTCTAACAGATAGCCTGCTGACTGTAAATTACTGTAAAGCTCTAAACTAATGTCAAAGCAATCCTGATAAATTTCTTGTAAACTAGCTTTTTCGATTAATTCTGGAATTTCGTAGCCCATACGCGGCGATAACTGCTGCCATTCCAGTGCGTCAACAATGCGGTGTCTTTGTAGGTCACGAAAAATACCATAGTCGCACACTAAATCCCAGCTGTAGTGAGCTTTTTCGATGGCACGTCCAGGCTTGTGGCGCCTATTAAATCGCTCGCCAAAATATGTTTTAAAGGCTTTTTCACGTTTTTGGTAGCTCCAACCTGAAATTTCTTTTTTTAATTCTTCTAGCGATAAATCACTGTGTTCATATAATATATCGGGTAATAGGTCTAGCTCATTTTTCGGCCAATATTCGTTTAATCTGACTGGTTCGGAAAAGTCAGTAGTTCTTGATTTAATATTATTATTTACAGTTGCTTTTACGGCCTGAAAGGTTTCAGCGCGGTAACCTTGCCAAGCTAAACCTCTTTCTGGTATGTCAGCCCTTTCTAGAAATACTGGTATAGATTTTCGAGCTTCGGCAAGTAAATTTTGGCCCACTTCGTTCGCTTCGGGTAATTCATCGCTTCTTAGGTGCATAATCAAACTTTCCAGGGCTTGACCTGATGCGAAAATTCCTACTGTAGAAGTTGTTGCTACTGGCAGGACAGGGCGTGCTGCGTCACAGGCTTGCGCTCTGGTGGCGGCTTTCCAAGCTGTGTCACGATTTTCGGCTGACTCAGTACTTGTTTTTCTGACGTAATCTGTCAACTTGTGGACAAGCTCGGAATATTTATCGAATATTGTGTCCATTTGTATTTTATAATTGTTTTTAACACTATCTTTTAAATAAGCAGGCGTGAAATATTTATAATTACCGTTTTGGTCTTTTTGGTCGAAAAATATGTACCTCGTGCTTTGTTCTAGGTAAGCCGCTAAACGACCCCATTCCAATTTTTTAGTTAGTAAATTCGAAGCGTTTTCGACAACCAGGTGCTGGCCAACCAACTGCTGTACAGAATCATCGCCATATGCCGTAATTACGCGATTCAGTAACTGCTGGTCTTTTCCGTTTCGTTCGGTAAATTCATCTAAAATAGTGATTCGCATATCATCCCCCCGTCGACTCAGTCTGGCCATGGCTGCGGCTATAGTTGAAGTACTCAGTTTGTCGGTGAACCCATAAACATTACTATCGATATTTGTTACCGTATTCTCTAAGTATTTGTATCCACTCGGTGTTATTTTGTAAGTCCCGTTTTTAAGTTTTTCTAGATATGGATCTGTAGGAATGTTTTGCGTGAAAGTTATAGGTGGTGCTTGCAGCGGTGCGGAATTTAGGGGTTTTTTTTGCAATATTTCAGCAACACTGGCAGCTGGTGTTTCATGTTTAGCGGCTTGTCTGGTCGCCAAGACTGGTGTGACTAGTTGCCAGATATCATCAGTAATTTCTTCAATTGATTTTGTAGCAAAAACTACTGGAAAATTACGCTTTTTAGCTTCTAGTAAATATCCCGTTCGACAACGTTCTAAAAATTCCACATCAAGGTTGTCAAATCTTTCAGCACTAAACCGGCTGCGTGTTCGCTCTTGAATAACGTTCACAGGTGCATCTAAAATAACCGTCAGATCAGGTTCATTCTCGCCGACAGCAAATTTTATTATTTGCTCGATACTTTCGTAGCTAGCAATATCACCTCTACCATAAAACTGCATAACCAAAGTGGATAAATAACTTCTGTCTACCAAGCAAATTATGCCAGAATCAACACACTGCCTAATAACGTCCAAAGACAGTGCTCGGGCGGCATTATAAAGTAGTACCTCGGATTTTGTATTTAAGGGGTAATGTGGGTCTTGAGTAATCTGCCTAATGGCTCGGGCCGTCAGATGACTTTGACTGTCGGGTTCACGTAGCAATCTAACAGGTAATCCAGCACTCTTTAAGCGATTAGCTAGGTGACCAAGCTGAACGGTCTTGCCTACGCCTTGGGGCCCTTCTAAAACTATGTATTTGCCTTTATTCATAACTTAAGCCTTCAATTTTGATAGGTAATTGCCTGGTGTCTCGATAAGCTTGCGGCAACATCATATCTGGTGACCATATTTTAATTAATGTTTCTAAATCTGTACTGGATTGATATTTACCGCTAAAACCACTATCTCGGCCAGCGCCATAGTTGCCTTCAACTGGGCCGGTTTGGTGAAATATTGCCTGGGCAATTCGTTCGCCCACCGGTAAAAGAACAGTTTCTCGCTGATTTAAATTAAAAATCTCCAAGGTAAGTCTATTTATATAACCTGGGTCTATCCAACCTGCGTCAAAACATACCGCAATACCGTTCCTACCCCAGCTAGAACGACTTTTTAATTCGGGTGCACCTGGTGGTAATATTCCAAAAAACTCGTGCGTGTGAGCCAGTATTCGTTCACCTGGCTTAAGAGCAATTACCGGATGCTCTGGCGGAATATTGGTTAACAATCGCATGCCGTTCAATTTACACCATTGCTCGTGACTTAGTGCCTTGTATGGTCCATCAAAATAGCGCTCTACGTCCTCACGGTCAAACGGGTTATATATGGTTCGATCATTAGTCCGCTCAGTTCTGTAATAGTAATGGCCTAGTGTGACATCTAAGCTAGCGTGACTTATATGTTTAGGGTTAAAGGGTGTACAAACAATATGCCCAGATTTTATTGCTTCACGTATTTGCGAGTTGCTATAAACCCCCAAGTTTACTCGTCTCCCTCCAAATCAAACTATATTGTACGATTTGACAAAAGCATGACGCAAGCCCGTGGTGATCTTTTTTGTTGTATTTTTGCAGAATATGTCGACTATATATAAATCTAATCTAGAAAAGTCTACCAAAGGGCAGATCTAAAAGATATACCGAATGCTATTTACAGTTCGCTGTGCAGCAGAGGAATACTTGGGCCCATAGTCGAGCCGAGATAGATACTTTTCACGAAAGTTCCCTTAACACTGGCAGGTTTAGCCGATCTGATACTTTCAAAAATTGCCTTAACATTAAGGAGTAACTTGTCAGTTCCAAAGCTAACTTTGCCAATGCTTAGGTGGATAATACCGGTGCTATCAACTCGGTACTCTACCTTACCAGCTTTAGCTTCGGTTACAGCTTTGGTGATATCAGTAGCTACAGTACCGCTTTTTGGGTTGGGCATTAAGCCTTTCGGACCCAGTAATTTGGCATACTTACCAAGTTTGGGCATAAAAGCTGGCGCGGCAATCAAAATATCAAAATTTAGCTCTGATTTATCGAGTTGTTGCATAAATTCGTCACTCGCGGCAATATCAGCTCCAGCCTTTTTTGCTTTGGCTACATCATCGGCATCAGCAAATACGGCAATTTTTACTGTTTTACCACTACCAGCTGGCAATACCACAGTTTGGCGAATGTTTTGGCCGGCCTGGCGCGGGTCAACGTTTAGACGAAGATGAAGCTCCACACTGGCATCAAATTTGACTGTCGAAGTATTAATCGCCAATTCAATTGCCTCTGGGAGTGTGTACTCTTTATCTTTTTCGATTAGTTCGGCCGATTTTCTATATGATTTACTGCGGCGTTCCAGTCGTGTTCTGGCTGGTTTTGTTAGCAATTTTGGTTTAGATTCAGCCTCGACAGCGTCTTCTTTAGCTTTTGCTTTTCGCTCTTCTTTGGCAACCTTCTTTTCTACTTCCTTAATAGCTTTTTCACTGCGTTTGCCAGCTTTGGCGGTAGCCTTCTTTTTTACAGTTGCATCTGTTGTTTCAGCAATTTCTGTAACTGCTTCGTTAGCTAAAGAAGCGTCAATTACTATTTCTTCAGTTTTCTTTTTAGTTATAGTCTTTTTGGCTTCTGCCATGGGTTATCTCCTTCGTGGTACAAACCTCGCTGTCCAGCGAGTCCCACAAATATTAAATTAGTACTTATTTACCGTCCGTAACTTGGCTATCGCCTTCAAAAAACAAAGCGTCTGAAAATGCTGTTGGCAATAACTCCCCGGGAGTCAAATTTTCCCTTGCTGCTTGGGCTCGTGAAATAAGTTCAGCCGTTGGGTAGCCGTTTTCGTCGTATACGGGTTTTACTTCTACTAATACGCTTGTTGGTATGCCAAGTGCCTGTAAATATGCCTCAGCAGCACCACGTTTAGATAGTTCGTAAAGCCTCTGTGCAGTATTTATATGGCCGTCAATTGTTTTTGAACTTGCGCCGTTCAGAATCATGCGTTCTGCCCAACCTGGAAATTCGACATCGTGTGGAAGTGAAAACCAATTTTCCCCGGTTGTCACTTAAGCTTCAACCTCCACACCCATGCTACGGGCGGTGCCAGCCACTATCTTTTTAACAGCAGGAATGTCGTCGGTATTCATGTCTCGAGCTTTAGCTTCGGCAATTTCAGTTAGTGCCGCGTCGCTTAATTTCTTCTCGATCTTTTCACTATTTGGCTTGCCAGACCCTTTTTGGATACCAAGTTTGGCACGAATCAGGTCATCAGTTGGTTCACCAACAACCCTAAATGCCATAGTGCGGTCGTCATAAATTGTAATATGGGCTGTGACCATTTTTCCTTGGTATTCTTTAGTTGCTTCATTGAATGGGTTAATGAAGTCCATCATATTCACTCCGTATTGACCAAGTGTACTGCCGACAGGAGGTGCAGCACTTGCTTGTCCGCCACGAATTTTCAACTTTAAATTAGCTTTTACGACCTTCTCGGCCATGGTAAACTCCTATTTCCTTGCATTTTGGGTTACTGAAGCTTGTAACCCTTGTGCGTAACCTGTTAATTATAGCAATTATTACTCAGATTGTCTATCTAGATTTGCTAATGGGTGGTAAGTTTTTGCTTGATTTTGAGAGAAGGATTGATTTAGTGCTGAATCTCCGCCAATCAAAATTCCCAAAATAGTTCCAGAATAAATCATGCCACCACCAATTAAGAACTCAATAACTTCTGAGGAGTCTCCGCTTTCCGGTGGTTCGCTTCTATACTCGTTTTACCTGTAAGCTGTCGAGTTCAACCGGAGTTTCGCGACCGAACATATTCACAAGTACTTTAAGCTTGCCCTTTTGGGGGTCAATTTCGTTAACACTACCGTCAAAACCTTTAAACGGTCCATCTGTAATATTTACTACCTCACCAATATTAAAGTCAATCTTGTGCTTCGGTTCAGCGCGACCCATTCGTTTCATGATTTTTTCGATTTCCTCTGGACTAATCGGAGTTGGTTCGCTACCACTACCTACAAAGCCAGTAACACTGGGAGTGTTTCGTACGATATACCAGGCATCTTCAGTCATTTTGATTTGCACCAACACATAGCCCTGGAAAATTCGCTTTTCAACAACTTTTCGCTTGCCGTTTTTTACTTCAATCATCTTTTCTTTTGGTACTAAAACCTGAAAGATTTTGTCCTTCATGTCTAAACTTTCGGCACGTTGGCGAATACTTTCAGCAACTTTTTCTTCATAACCGCTGTAGGTGTGAATGGCGTACCACTGTTTTTGAGAATCGTATCTTTTACTCATGAATCAAATCAACCTTTCCTTATTTGAGTAGTAATTGTTTAAAGGTACGCTCTAACCCAAAATCGACGACCGCAACAATAAGGCCAAAACTAACAGCAAATATAAAAACTGCCAGCGTTAAACGCAGGGTCTCGCGGCGATTAGGCCACTTTACCTGGCGAACCTCGGCCCACGCGTCTCGGAAGTATTTAGGGATAAATCTACGGCGCTTGTTTAGAAATTGGCCCAAACGATTGTCTGGTAAGGGCAGATAATATTCTTTTTGGCCAAAAGTTCTGGCCTTGCCTATGGGTTTAGTTACTTTGCTAGCCGTTTGCTTCAAACGCCTTGGTTTTGGCTTTGCAGACGAAGCAGCCTGAGCTTGTTGGCGCAGGGTTTCTGGCTTTTTCTTTATCGGATTCTTGGCCACGTTAATTAAATCTCCAATTAAAAAGACCTACTATTTGTAGATCTGCACTTGTCAAGCATAGATGATATAAAAATTTTAGTCAATAGCTGAAAATTTAGTTCAAAAAAGGTTATCATTAATCTAGTCATGATTTATACTTTGATTTTAAGTTTTATTCTGGAATTAGTATTTTACCTAATACCCCCAGCTTTTCTCAAAAAACTTTTAGCAATTTTGGCAGGAATGTCGCTAATCGCGGCAGAATTGTTGGCTATAAATAGTAGGTCGGTTACACTCATTGGATTGTTGCTATTAGTCGGTTTATTCAGGGGCGTGAACATAGCCAGATTTTTAAAAGGTCGAATGCACAATGCTTACCGTCAGCGTGTTTGTAAACGTACTAGCTTACACCTGCTTTTAGCAACTGTGTTAATTGTTAGCCTATTTTATCTACTAAGAATTAACGAACTTAACAGCTTTTTACTTACATTTGTTGCATTACAGCTTGTAGCGGCCGTTTCTATTTTAGTCATTCTTATCATTAATTTGTTGAGCTACCGCCGGAAACAATTAACTGGATACCTAGCGGACAAAGAGCTTCCATCAGTAACGGTTGCAATACCTGCCAGAAATGAAACGGCCGACTTAACAAACTGCTTGCGTGGACTAATAGCCAACGATTACCCAAAACTAGAGATTTTAGTATTAGATGATTGCTCTCAAGACAAAACCGCCGAGGTTATCAAGTCTTTTGCTCAAGACGGGGTGCGATTTTTGCTGGGTCATCCAGCAGACAATAATTGGCTAGATAAAAATTTTGCATATCAGCAACTTCTAAACGAAGCCTCTGGCGAATTAATTTTATTCTGTGGAGTCGACACTCGCTTTGGGCCAGGAACCATCAGAGAGATGGTTAACACACTTTACGTTCAAAAAATCGATATGTTAAGTGTTTTACCGGTGCGGCATGTTAGTACGCCGTCTACTTCGTTAATTCAGCCGCTTAGGTATTGGTGGGAATTAGTGTTGCCACGCAATATTATGGGTCGTCCGGCTGTACTTAGCACCGTTTGGCTAATAAAAAACAGGGCTCTAAAAAATATGGGTGGATTTGATGCCGTAAAGCGATCTATATTGCCGGAAGCTTACTTTGCCAGGCGATTATTTGCTAAAAAATTATATAAATTTTTCCGTCATGATCAAAAATTGGATGTACAGACTTATAAAACATATCGGGACCAGCGCGAAACAGCCGTCAGAATGCGCTATCCTCAAGCCCACAAAAGACCCGAAATCGTGTTATTGCTAACGACTGTAGAACTATCATTGTTACTGTTGCCAATTGTTCAAGTCTTTGTATTTCTTGTAACCGGTAATGGGGTTATGGCAAAACTATCTATATTAACAACGTTGCTGCTAATAATTACCCATATTATGGTAGTTTACGTCAGCAATCCTGCAAACGTTGTCTTGGCTATGATGAATTTTCCGGTTGTTATAGTGACAGAACTAATTTTAGGAATATATTCGATGTATAAATACGAATTTTCAGAGATACTTTGGAAAGATCGAAACATTTGTATCCCAGTAATGCATGTATATTCACATATGCCAAAATTGACTGACATTAATACAGCTAAACATTAGTCAAATTTGGAATAAAGATTGTAAACGTTGTACCTTTATCTAGTTCGCTTAATAGCGTTAGTTCTGCGTGTAAAAGCTTTGCTAACTTCATAGTTACATAAAGCCCCAGACCGGTACCGCTACTTTGGCGAGTTCGAAAATCTTCGCTCCTAAAAAACTTGTCAAAAACTTTTTCCTGATCGGCCTTGCTAATACCTATACCGGTGTCGCTAACTGTAAACTCAACGCCATTTGGCTTTGCTTGTGCCGATAGTAATACATGTCCAGAATTGGTGTATTTAATAGCATTTGTAACAAAATTCTGAATTATTTCTCTTACGTACAGCTTGCTAGAATTTAAGATTTCTAATTTTGGATCAATTTTTACGCTAAAATCCAGGTTTTTGGCCTGAGCTTGCGGCTTGTATGTTGCATGTAATTCATTTGTTAATTGAGAGATATTAATTGACTCAATCTCGACTGTTAATTTGCCTCTTTCGGCTCGGGAAAGCGTTGCAAGATCATTAATCATAGCCGACAAAAAATTAATTTGTTCATGAGCTACCTTTAACGCTTCTTTTACCTTGTCGTTTTGAACACCACTTTTGTTAAACAAGTAAGCCGCATTGCCGATGTTGCCCTCGCTTATCGCAATCGGTGTCCTAAGTTCGTGACTGACTACACTAATAAATTCATCACGCTCTTCCTCGAGTGATTTTTCACGGGTAATATCGCGAACCAAAACTACGTAGCCTTTCATTCCATCTTGCCCATAGCTAAGCCGTACCGGAGCTATGCTGATATATAAATTAGCTTGGCTGCCGTCTGGATAATGAATTAACCAGTCCCTAGAACTTGAGGCTGTTTTGGCTTCGAAAATAAGTCTTTTAACATCAACTGGTTGAGAGTTTTTATCGAATAGTTTTAAAAAATTTGTTAATGGCAGGCCAACCATGGAATTGTTAACATCTAATATGTTCAACATTGCGCCGTTGTAGAGCACGATTGTACATTTTTCATCGACTGCCATCACACCGTCGGCCATGCTGTTTATTAAACTGGTCAGCCGTTCGTGGTCCAAGTTTTGAGCTAAGGGCAGGCTTGGGTTATTTACGTCCATATAGGTATTGTATGTTAGGCTTATGCTTTGGGTCAAAAACTAGGCCGATATTGTTTTAGCTCACGGCGTAAATCTTTAAAACTTGGCAACAAACTTTCAACATAAATCCAAAAATCTTTTGAGTGCGACATATGAACAGTATGCGATAGTTCGTGAATAATAACATAGTCAATAAGATGCCAAGGCAGCTGCAGCAAAAAACAGTTTAATATTATGTTTTTGTGGCTGTCACATACTCCCCAACGAGTCTTATGGTGTTTAATTTGAAGCGAGTCATAGACCAAATTATGCTTTTTCGCCAAATGTTCCAGTCTTTGCGGTAAAAGTTGCTTTGCTTCTAAAATCAAAGCCTTTTTGGCGACGTTTTTTACTACTTTTTGTACGTCCGGGTGGTTAAAATCCAGCTGTCCGCTAAAAATACTTATTTCGTTTTGTATTATTCTGCTAGACACTCGGGTGCCCTTGCTTACGTAGAAAGCCAAGCGATGAGCTTTACCAATCTGCTGGTTTTGAATTAATATGTCGGGGTTAATTCGATTTTTTATTATCCAGTGCAATTTGCTATTAAGAAAATCTTCGGCTATTTTTCGGCTAATTCCCTTCGGTACGTTTAAGACAACCCGGCCATCTGGCTTTAAACTTAACCTTAAGCTGCGACTACCCTTTCTGGATGTCAACCAAATGTCGCCAATACCATCTATGTTTATTTTATCTGTCATCTAACGAATGATGACATTTCGCCGATTTTGATCTACCCGCCCAGGCACTAAGTTGACTAGCCCGGGTTTGACAACGCCGCTTGCGACCGTGGTAGTCGACACCAGACCCATTGTGTAGAGTTTTTTCATAAGTGCACCGCGCTGAGTGTGGTAGGTGTGCTTGCCGCTAACTACAACATACTCCTCGGTAGGGTTGGGATTTTGCATATAGCCAGTGAATCTTTGGAACATCTCTTCGCTCATTTCCTGAGCATACTTGTCGTCTGTTTTTCGATGGTCGCGCTTTGATGCTCTTACGTAGGCACTCTCTAAATCTACCTGCAGCCAAACAATTAATGATTGACATTTGGCACGTCGGCCTAAATCACGCAAAGTGCGGCGCTGTGAGAGCCTCATAGCATTAGTGTCGTAAACAACTGGAATGCCAGCTTTTAGAAATTCCTCGCCCATGTAATTCATCAGGTGCATTACCAATTCGTTTTCTTGGCGGTCATAACGAGGTTCTTCAAATAGTTCAAAGCGAATTCTGTCTCCTTGAATATGAGCACCACCAATTTCTTCTGCTAGTTGGCGAGCAAAATAGGTTTTACCAACTCCAGGATACCCGTAAAGTAAAAATAATACCGGTTCGTTTAGCTGAAGTTTACTCATCCATATATGTATAGCAGATTTTAAGTGTTATTAAAAGTGTTTAACAGATGACATAAACGGTTTCATACTGTAAAATAGCAGCCAGTGTACCTGCTTAAGGGGCATAGTGCAACGGTTAGTATGAAGGCCTCCAAAACAATAAGTTATACTAGATTCCATGGCCTATAAAGATCCTAATGATCCTCGAAGACTTATAAGTGGACGCAAACATTATTTGAAGAATAAAGATAAATATATTGCAAACGCAATTGCCGCTAAGGAGAAACTGCGCGCATACATTCGTAAGGAAAAAAATAGACCTTGCCTAGATTGTAATGCACAATATCCATATTATGTGATGCAGTTTGACCACATTAGAGATAAAAAGTATCATATTAGTACCCTCGTGAGTTCGAATAACTTAAAAAAATTACAAGAAGAGCTAAAAAAATGCGAGGTCGTGTGTGCAAATTGCCACGCTGAAAGAACTTATCAAAGGGGAGTAGCTCAGCTGGTAGAGTAGCGGTCTCCAAAACCGTTGGTCGCAGGTTCGATCCCTGTCTCCCCTGCCATTCAAGACAAATTGCCTCTTCGGAGGCTTTTTTCATCTGTTCTGGCAAGGTTCTAACCTTATCTAATCTATCTCTTAGTGATTTAGCGTTATTTCTTACCGGTTCGAGCCACTCATTAGGTGTTATCTGCAGCTTTCCTTGGTAGAGTACAGGGTTCTGACCAATAGAGAGCAGTATGTCTTTTTTGGTTAGTATATTGCCGTCTGTAAATTTCTCTGTTGCATTCGTTAGTCGTTCAAAGGTTTTTGTGGCAAACTCGTACCAATTTTCTATGCGATATGCCGTCGCTGCTTGCTCTTCGTGTATGCTTTTAAGTTCTATTTTAAGTTGGGTGCTTTTTCGTTCATATTCGGCTTCATCTATTAGCTTTTTACTAGGCATGTCGAGCAAATTATCTAGCTGATTTTCTAAGCTATTTGCAGTGCCGTGCTGCATTGTTTTAACATCATTTCTGTCTTTTATTTCTTCGTCTGCCATCTCCCTAAACGTGTCCATTGCCCACTCTTCGAGCTTGGGCGATAATTCATAGCTGTCTAGTAAAACATTTAACTCATCGTATAGTGCTTCTTCTTTTTTATAGCCATACTTATTTACCTGTATACAGCCACCGCGCTTACCCGTGCAGTGATAATACCTGTGTAGGCTCTCACCACCGTTTTTAAGACGTTTTTTGGTGACTTGCGCCGTAATCATACATCCACACTGGCCACACGTTATAAAGCCCCTTAAAGCGAATTCTCTGCGGGTTGCAAGACGTGGACATCCTCGGCTACCAAGTAATGCCTGAACCTTATCGTATTCATCTTGAGTAATCATTGCTGGAAACTCAGATTTGTAAAACGTTTGGCGATCATACGGATCGGGCACTAAACCTGCGTACCGTTCGTTTTTAAAGATGCCGTATAGAGCAGACCTAGACAGTGGCCTGTCGCCAGATTTGCTACGTTTTGGAGTGCGGTAATTCCAGCCATCATTCATCGTGCGTAAAATGTCTTGCACGCTATGCTCACCTGTTAGGAACATATCAAAAGCTTGCCGGACTAGCGGAAAGCGTAGAGGGTCTTTCACTACGCGATGCGTTGCTATATCGTTCAAGTAGCCTTGCGGTGCAACGCCTGTTAAACCACCATTCTTGCGCTTTGTTTCATTACCACGCTTTACGTCCTTACTGAGCTTTGCAGAAAAATATTGTGACTGGCTCATAGTCATCTGCAGCATCATCATGCCTTCTGGCGAATTATCAAAATTAAAGCTTACAAATTTTAATTCTTTTAGGTTACCTTTGGTGACTCTGTGACTTATTGCTGCTGCGTCTACCGCATTACGCGATAGCCTATCAGGGTGCCATGCTAAAATGCCATCTATTTTACCTTCGTCTATCATTTTAAGTATAGAGGCAAATACTGGGCGCTTATCAGGGTCGAAAGCACTCTTGCTTTCATCTAATATGTCTACTATGTTTAAGTCGCTAAATCGCTCACGTATCTTATCGCGCTGCGCTTCTTTAGATAGCACTTGGCGCTCTTCGTCTTCTGTAGACTTGCGGACGTATCCTATGTATCGTAATTGTTTCATTGTTTTAGCTCCAAACTAAAAGGGCGACTCGGTTGTTCACACTTCCAGTAGCACAAAGCCACTTTCAGATACCAAGCCGCCCTTACGGGTCTGAAAATAAAAACACTTTGTGCGTTATAACTGAAAATGTGAACATTTCTATTATATCACTTTTAAATACAGGTGATGGTTACCACTCTCCACCTAGACGTATTGGTGTTACACCCACACCACCGCTACCTATATTGTCAGTAATGAGGTTGCCTTGTTCATCTAAGAACACTTTTATATAGATATGTAGACTTCGCTTGTCTCCAGCTTCAGGCTGTTTCTGAGTTATAAAACCACTATTTTCGAGTAGTGGTAAAATCTGCTTGCGTAGTCGCTCGTCGTCTAGTAACGCACTTTCAACACGCAGATAATAGTTACTCAAATCCTGACGACTAAGCCCAATGACACCATTTTTCATAGCCAGCTGGTAATCACTATTGCTGTACTTTTTCATCCATGCAGGTAATATATATTTCTTGTAAAAATGCAGGACGGCTGGTGGTACGTTCAAGTTTTGGCTTGTAGCAATAGCCGCCCATAATCTAAAAGCTTGGTCTATGTCAGACTGACTCGCCAAAATTGTGCCGTCCGGCTGTTTCCGAAACCATACGTTTAGTAGTGCGATCGCCTTTATCAATTCCATTAAGTGTCGGATATCACGTGCATGACGTGGCTTCAGCCGCGGGAAAGCATTTCGAAAACGCTTTTCGATCGCTTCTTTGCTCGGCACTACTATGCTTTCTACATGCTCATAGCGTATGGCAATGATGCGCTTTTTAAGTTCTGCACGAGCAGGTTGTTCTTCTAGCCATTGATTAAAGGCATTTCTGTCTGCGCTACGCCGCACCTCAAGATGTACTGCACTACTCAGCTTTGCTTCACTAACTTCAGGGCTAAGTAGCAAAAACCGTGTTGCCTCTTGTTCATCCAGTAGCATATTTGCAGAACAGAAGACTGTTGCCGGAAAACCACGCAGAATGACATGCTCAGTACGGTTAGAGCCTTTATTCTTATTGGTCATCTTGTAGTGTAATTCGCGGTCATCTTTAGATAACAGTGCCCGCAGTTTTTCTTGTAGAAGCGGATTAGGCTGTTCATACAGTAGTAATATCTTGCGCTCAAGCGATACCACTTTTGCTCCACGCTCAACATCGTTCACGCCTCTACTATAAAAGAATGACGTAGGGGAAGCGCCGCTCAATGGTACTTTGTCGACTTCAGGGAATAGCTTTGCAATTTCACTTGTTAAATATGTCTTACCAGAGCTGCTTTGTGCGTTAAAGCTGATGTTAATTTGGTCTTCGGACGTATACGCACTAAGCATCCCTAAAAAGCCGATAGCCTTGTTTTCGTTATCATCCTTAATAGTCAAAGATAGTACTTCCATGACATCTTCAACCGTCATTTCACTAAACTGCGAAATATCTATCGTTGCGTTGATTTCAGCTAACTCAGCTTCCAGCTCACGTTCACGTTTTGCTATTGGGTCTTCGCTTTGCTTAATCTTTTTTTGTTTAGGTTTTTTATTGTCTGGCGCCGATTCTGGCGCATTAGTAATGTCAGCCATTGTTGCTAACCTCCGTATTATTAGTTAATTCTTGCTGCTTTTGAGCCTTAGCAAGCGTAAATCGCATAATTGCAAGGCCAGCCTCTTGCGTTTGCTCATCGGTCAATTCCAGTCCGTGTAGCTCGCTCAGAAGTGCTTGCAATTCTTTAATTTGTTGGCTGCTTAATCTCATACCGTCCAGATTAATCCTGCGGGGATAGCTAAAAGCAAAACTCCCGATAGCCTCACGATATTTATGCGGGTAACAAAAAAGCCGCTTGTGACGGCTTACGATTTACTCGCGATTTTTCTCGCGATTTACTCGCGATTTTTTGTTTTCACATTATTAGATTGTTTCTTGACTGCTTCAACCTGTTTGTCATTCAGCATGGCAACTGGTGTAAATTGGATCTTTCCGTTCTTACTTTTTGGGAAAAACGCAAGCTTCATCTGCTTATTAAATCCACTATGTCGTATAAGTTCTGATATGTCTTTAGCGGATTGCAGTGTTCCCTTAAGCGCTTTTATGTCGTCTATGCCTATACTAAACCCAGCATTTTCTTCGTCAAGCACATAGTTCATGAATCTATCATAAGAACCGCCTTTTTCAAGTTGTGCAATTGTGTAGTTTTGGTCACCACTTATTGAAATAATTATTAGACGTCCGTCTTTAATGATTCGACCCTCATGTTTGGTTCCTTCACCGTCTGCCAGTACCGGAACAATATCGGATGGGGGTGTGGGGGTGACAGTATTTGGTCTTTTTGTGCCAAGCCGCTTAATATCAGTTACTAGCGTATTGTCTGTAATCGTAAAGTCAATTAAGGGTTGAGCGTCATCATCATACATTCCATCGTTGCGCCGCCCGTAAGCCATGTAAGTAATTTTCACTTGCTTATCGAGCAGTTGCCACGACAGGACTAACTCCCAGAACTTTGGTGCATACTCGAGGGCACTGGGATCACCATATACATTCTTAAGTGTAATACGTGGTTCATTTATATTATTAGGGTAAGCTAGTGCAACTGCATCGATTAGCAACGATTTTTGGCGCATAAAATCTGGTGGCTTATTGGCAGGTAATGAAAGTAGTTTATCTTGTTGCCATTGACGTAAGTATTCTATTAGGACGCTATTGGCTTTCTTGCTGTTTACACTTGTTATTTTGTAGAGTGCGCCTGTACTTTCGTAGTCTATAAGGCCTAGTTTACGGTACTCGTTAAGCTCTAGATTGATAAATTTCATGTCTGTGCCTATGAAATATGGCGTGTAAAACAAAGGATTAACCTCGTGCCCAAGAAGCTTTTCGGGGAATAGTGCTAAAGTAGCGACAAAATACACCCTATGCTCTGGCCAATATAGTTGCGGTTCAATTTTCATATTCATTGTTGCCTATATTATCGTTCAACGTAGGTTAAAGCCCAAGCTTAAGAATCTTAAAAATACCTATTTTTTGCGTTCGTCAGATGATCTTTTGCTTTGTTTTGCAGTCTTGGGTTTAGTGTCGTTTAGCTTTTTACCCGTTTTAGGGTCCAGTCCATGGTCAACCAAGTATGCATTTAAGCGAATTGTTTCCTGGCCTATGCTTTGTTCGAAATAATTAGCCATTTCATAGAATTTAACACCATGATAAGTAAGTTTGGTTTCCGGTTCAGTGTGTTTAGGGAACCATTTGTCTTTATAGGCATGAGCGTAGTGGTGACTACGAACAATCTTGCTGTCTTCTAGTTCTTTGCCTTCGTCTTTAGCCAAAGCTTCTAGAACATATTGTAATTCAGTACCATAAAGCTTCCATGCCTTATCAAAGTGCTTTTTTTCGGTTGGGTCGCTAGGTTTGTAGTCATGATCTTTTATAACGTGTAGAACAAACTCTATGTCTGCTGTTTTTCTAAATTCATGATGGTGAAGGTGGCGAATGTCCCAGTAGTAGAAATCTTTACCAAAGTGATCGCGCAATATTATTAATTTCCACCTTAACCAATTCATGAGTACGGTATGGTTCGGGGGTATGTATTCAGCTACGTAAGTGCCTTTTTCATTAATAAAGTGGAGCAGCGGTTCCATAGAGATTTCTTGATTTGCCATATTAATAACATTATAAGATTATGATGGCCTAATAACTAAGCCTATTACCTTAATAATTCAAAATATGTCTAAGCATTTAAGGTCAAACTATATAGGAAAGCACCTTAGGAGTTTTTAGCTTGGCGGCTCCACTCGTTGCCATATCTTTTTGCTTGCTCTAGAACTAAATCAGTGGCAATAGCTTGCTGATCCGGTGGGTAGCCGTATTTTGCCAAAGTTTTCTTTACATTAATGCGTAGTTTAGCCTGTACACTCTTGCGGAACTGCCAGTCAATAGAAGCATCACGCCGTACTTGTTCTACCAATAGTTTGGCAATTTCTCTGAGTTGCTGATCATCCATGACTTCTTGAGCGCTACCGTTATCAACTAGTGCATCATAAAAAACTACTTCATCTTCAGTCAGTCCAAGCTCAGTGCTTGCATTCACGGCCTCACGGATATCTTTGCCAATAGCAATAAGTTCTTCGATTACTTGTGCAGCTTCGATAGTGCCATTCTTATATCGATTAAGCGCCTTTGTAAGCATTTCAGAAAACTTGGCATCTTTTACGGCGTTACGGCCAAACTTAGCCTTAACCTCATCGTTAAGTAGTTTCTTTAAGGCTTCAACTGCCAAATTCTTGCGCTCCATTGCGCGTATTTCGGCAAAAAATTCATCACTAAGAATCGATATTTCTGGCTTATCTAGACCTGCCGCTTCAAATACGTCAACAACACCAACCGGTGCAATTGCTTTGTCGACAATCTGCTTAAGTGCCGTCCTGTACTCTTCGTCACCAATTACACCACTTCTAGCCGATACTTTTTCTATGCGTGCCTTAACAGCTTGGAAAAACGCTACTTCTTCACGAATTGCCAGTGCATCAGGCTGCGGCATAGCAAGCGCAAAAGCCTTACTAAGCTCCAGAACATGTTGCTTAATACGCTTCTCACCGTCATCAATGCTTAGTATATGTTCTTCCGCATCAAGGATAATCTGAAGTTTCTCATTTGTTGGTGCGTTAAAGTATTTCTTATAGTCAAAAGTGCCGAACAAGTCACGCACTATTTCGTAGCGCATTTTCATCTGTGCTATAGCTTCTGATATATCTAGCTGTGGAATACCTTCGCCGCCACTTCGAGTATAATCGGCCATCGCGTCGCGCAATGCACCTGCAACGCCTAAATAGTCCACCACAAGTCCACCGATTTTACCTGGCCATACACGGTTAACTCTTGCAATGGCCTGCATAAGGTTATGGCCCTTAATAGGCTTATCTAGATACATTGTATGTAAGCTAGGCACATCAAAACCTGTAAGCCACATGTCGCATACAATTACCATCTCAAGTGAATCGTCAGGGTTTTTGATTCGTTTTTCGATAGCCTTAATTCGTTTTTTGTTACGAATATGCGGCTGCAAATGTTCTGGATCGCTAGCTGATCCAGTAATAATAACTTTTATAGCACCACTCGCATCATCGTCGCTGTGCCATTCGGGTCGGTAGGCTATAATTTTTTCGTATAAATCAGCAGCTATTCCGCGGCTCATCGTCACGATCATTCCTTTACCCTCTATTACATCTTGTCGAGCTTCAAAGTGCTCAATTATGTCTAAGGCGATTGTATTCAACCGTTCGGCATTGCCAACGATAGCTTCTTTTTGGGCGTACTCTGTTTTAAGCTTGTCTTGCCGTGATAATTCTTCGCCCTCTAGCAATTCGTCAACTTCACGATCAAGCCATTCTTTGGTATCTTCGTCCATGCCCAAATCAACGAGACGGCTTTCATAATAAATTGGCACTGTAGCACCATCTTCCACAGCTTGTTTCACATCGTAAATGTCTACATAGTCTCCAAATACTGCAGGTGTTGATTTATCATCTGATTCTATAGGTGTACCCGTAAAGCCAATATAACTAGCACTGGGTAGCCCATCACGCATATATTTTGCATATCCGTATACTAAATGCGCGTCACTTTCTCGGATTCGTGCTTTTAGCCCATACTGGCTTCGATGAGCTTCGTCTACCATAACTATGACATTTCGACGATTAGTTAGTACTGGTAAAGTATCATCTTCGTCTTCTGGCGAGAATTTTTGAATGGTGGTGAATATAATTCCACCCGCATTTCTTTCAAGTAACTTGCGTAGGTCTCCACGATTTTCAGCTTGTTTAGGATCTTCGCCTAATAGATCTCGGCATGCACTAAAGGTGCCAAACAATTGTCCATCAAGGTCGTTTCGGTCAGTCACTACGACAATAGTAGGATTTTGCAGTTCACGGCTTCGCATCATTTTGCCTGTATAAAACACCATACTAAGTGATTTGCCAGAGCCTTGAGTATGCCACACCACTCCAGCCCTCTGATCACCATCGCCGCTACTAGCACGCAGCGTACTTGCTAGTGACTTATTTACCACCCAGTATTGGTGATACGCTGCTACCTTTTTTATAAACTGTGTTTCGTCTTTGTCGTCACGTTCAAATACTATAAAATTTTGCACTAAATCCAGTAGTCGCGTAGGGTCACATACGCCACGCGTCAGAATATCCATCATTGGCACGCGCCCTACTTCTTTTTCGCCATCTACAGTCTTCCAGGGCATCATGCGCTCTGGGCTACTACTTAATGTACCCATTTCAGCTTCAATGCCATCACTAATAATGCATAGTTCATTAAATCTAAAGAAGTCGCTTATTTCTCGCTTATAGGTTTGAATCTGGCGGTAGGCTGCAGCAAGATCTGCTTTGCTGTCGGCGGCATTTTTTAGTTCTACCAACACCAGGGGTAGACCATTAACAAACAACACCACATCGGGCCGCCGGTGAAAATCACCCTGAAGTACCGTTAGTTGATTGACTGCTACAAATTCGTTATTGAGCGCATTATCAAAATCCAACACCCTGGCGCGATCGTGCTTTATGTCTCCAATATCGTTACGGTATTCTACCGGCACGCCGTCTACTAGCATTTCGTGAAAAGCGCGATTATTTTCTAGCAGAGTTGGCTGTTGTACTCTAGTGAGACGTTTGAGTGCTTCACTAAGGGAAGCGGTAGGTATTTGTGGGTTTAGCCGCTCTAGCGCAGATTGCAAACGATTATTCAGTACGGTGTCATGATAATCACGCTCAAGCGTGCCATCAGGCCCAATTTCTGGACCATGCAATACTTGCCAACCCATTTGGGCAAGTGTTTCAAGAGTAGATTGCTCTATTTGATCCTCGGTCATTATTTTCCTCTCCACTGATCATAAGCCATAGAATCAGCCATTGCTTCATAATAAGCATTCAAAGCCTCAATATCTTGTTCCTTTAATTCGTTATCAAGAATATTTTTATCATTACAGAGTTCAGAAAAATAGCTAACAAGTGTAATAGCCGAATTTACTGCCAGCTTTGCATGACGAATACCTGGTTTATGCTCTGTTCCATGAGCATCAGAAGCCTTGTTTCGCAAACCAGAAAGCCCTGCTATCATACTATTCATGCCGGTAATAAGCTGCTTTAATGGCGTGTTGTATAACTCAGGGTCCATATCAAACCGTCTAGATACTTCATTTCCGATTTTCCCCAAATTACCTTCTAGTTTTCTGTCATACCCACCCTCGGTATTTTTTAGAATCCAAATATATAATTGCTCCACCATAGAACGTGCATTAGTAATTGCGCCTTCGTAATCTTCATCGGCAATTTTCTGCTGACATTTTCGATAATGCGCATCAATCCAGTTTTGCAAATTGTCTCCAAGAGATTTCGGTAGTGTAGCAACATCTAACTGCACATCAGCACCAACAGAAAGAACTTTTGGAAATTTTCCTGCCATAACTATTTTGTAACCATCAAATTCTAAAAATTGGTTTAAATATTGAATATTATCACCCAAAATAACACCTTCGTGACCTATGTAGTTCATAGGGTGAAGCTGCTTTTCTATTACCTTTTTTATCTTATCTGTTCCATTTAGCTGCTTTAAACAATTCTCTGTCATAAACCAGCGAGAACCAGGCTCTGGGGATATGTCAAACTCTGCAAAAAATTCTTGTATGTCGGTTCCTCTTTTATATATTGAACGTGCTGCATTGTTTGGCCCTTGTTCATCACCATTTATAATCAATCTAATTGCCTCAATAGTGCGTTCGCTCAGAGTCATACTTTAATCTTTCCTGAAATGAGTCGTGGCAGAAGAATATCACGGAGAGTAATAAGATATTGAATTTCTCTTGAGTTGACAACCTGTTGATCATAGATCGGATTCGCAATGCTTGAAAATTCTGCCATTATTTCTTTAGGTGCATCTATATATGTAAAGCGATCTATATCAGTTTTACTTAAATGTATTACTGTTGTACCAATTTTTGTATTTTCATAAAATGCGAGTTGAGGTCGAATAGTTTCAAGTAAAAATAGCTTCGAAATAAATGTTGTTTTGGGCTCAAAAGCACACACTCTTTGGTTGAGCCAAGCAGGATCACGTGCCCAAATAATAGGCTTAAATTCTGCATCCATCCCTGCGATTATATCTCCTGCTTTTATAAGCCGACCTTTTTTATGATTTTCTGTAGTCCATATCGTCGGTACTTGAGATTTTAGATCACGAATCCTTATAAGTGGTATACCTTCACATTCTTCATTGAAAAATTTCGAGCTAAAAGGTGCTCCATTAACTATCTCTGCTAATTCGTATATGCTTTGCTTACCCCACTTTTCAGCTTCGGGGTTGGTGATGAAATAGTGACGGAAGAGTGCTTTACCAATTTGTTCCAGCGTATCGTTCATTTTCCGATTCAACTCAATTTTTTCGTCGATTGATCCAAGAATACTTACTATTCTATTTTGCGTATCCAGTGTCGGGAGAATTATTTGCATTGAAGCTATTTGTTTAGCACCAAGATTCTGCTGTGCAGCACCTGTAGCAGCGCCTAGAAGCTTTTCGTAATTGTTTAATAGGTAATAGTAGACATACCTATAATCGGCTTTTTTGTGATCAATAATTAGATTACAGCATGCTTGGTTTGTAGTTAACGGGATTTTATTAATTGCAGACTTGCCAGCCGTGGCACCATACATTGCAATAATGACCGAATTTTCAGGTATTAGTTTTGCGGATGAATTCTTTAGTCCAGAATCAGTAATTGTCTTTTCTGTACGATATATATTCCCAAATTTCACTTCCTGTGTTCTTAACCATGGTATATCACCGTTATAATATTCGGGATGTTTGGTTGAAGGTGTACCTCCAGAAGTTACTTTTGTGCAAATATCTCCTAGCAAAACAGTTTGAGGCATTATTTATCATGCCCTATCTTTGCTAGTTGTTCTTGTATATTCGCTGCTAGTTCATGGCTTTTTATAAATTGCTCACCTAGATCAGTAGTTAACCGTTCCATTTTTTCAGCAAAAGCTTCATCGTCCTCTTCTACTACAACCGCGCCAACATAACGTCCTGGTGTTAGCACATAATCGTGTTCTTTTATTTCGTCTAATGAAGCGACCTTACAAAAGCCTGCAACGTCTTCGTACTTACCATTTTGAGTTTTAAAGTTATGATACGCATCGGTAACTAGGGTAATATCTTCCTCTGTAAGCTCACGATTCTTGCGATTAATCATCTTTCCCAGGTTTCGACCATCTATAAACAGTACTTTACCGTGGCGATTAGTTCGTTCGCGCGATATAAACCACAAACAACAGGGTATGGCTACATTAAAGAATAGCTGACTTGGTAGTGTTACTATGCAATCCACCATATCGTTAAGTACTATTTGCTTTCGTATGTCGCCCTCGCCATTGCTTTGGCTGCTCATACTACCGTTCGCCAGAACAAACCCAGCTGTACCCCGCGGACTAAGATGATGAATAAAGTGTTGTATCCAAGCAAAGTTGGCATTACCCTTAGACGGCATACCGTATTTCCATCGAATGTCATCCTGTAAATGTTCTTGGCCCCAATCGCTAATATTGAACGGCGGGTTGGCAATTATATAGTCAGCTTTTAAGTCTGGTAGTTGATCGTGAGTAAGTGTGTCGCCACGGCGAATGTCTGCGTCTATACCTCGAATAGCCATATTCATTTTGGCAAGCCTCCAGGTGGTCTCATTCAGCTCTTGACCATACACTGCAATATCATCAATACGGCCTGCATGTTCTGCAATAAATTTTTCGCTCCATACAAACATTCCACCGCTACCACAGCATGGATCGTAAACACGCCCCTTGTACGGTTCAAGCATTTCGACAAGTAGTTTTACTATGGATCGAGGTGTATAGAATTCACCACCATGCTTGCCCTCGCTATCGGCAAACATTCCCATAAAGTATTCGTATACCTGGCCAAGTAGGTCCTTCGCATCAGTAGTCGCAAAGCTAATATTAGTAAATAGATCAATTAACTCACCCAAACGTCGCTTATCTAGTGCTTCTCGTGCGTATTCTTTAGGCAAAACACCTTTTAGAACTGAGTTGTCACGCTCTATGGCTTCCATTGCCTCGTCGACTAAAACGCCAATATTTGGCTGTTTAGCATTGGCAGTTAGGTTATCCCAGCGCGCTTCTTTAGGTATCCAAAAAACGTTATCTGCAAGATAAAAATCACGGTCTTCTGGATCAAATTTCTCACTCTCTGCCTTTTTATATTGTTCAGTGAACGCGTCCGATACATATTTAAGGAATATTAAACCAAGTACAACATACTTATAGTCAGATGAGTTTATGTTGCCTCGAAGCTTATCTGCCGCAGCCCAAAGCTGTTTTTCTAATTCTTGTGTATTCATTTTATTATCTCGCAATCTATAACAAATATAATTACTCTCATTAAAAGTATTATAGCTCTTTTTTACAGGCATAAACTAATGTTATTTCACACTGAGTGTAGCAAGATGCATATGCTTATATTTGTATATTCCAAAATTTTCAAAAATATTTGGTACGGTACATATCGTATGTTTTTGGTATCACTTAATTTAGTACCCCCCCTCGAACGGTATTCTTTCTGTTAATGGGTCATTTTGATTAGACTGTCACAGTGGTCAGCAGGGTTCTAACTTGTACTAGCACGCCCTGCCAAATTTTTTATAGAGTCCTCGCTTAATTCGTATTCTTCATTTGTTAAATTACTTTGTGTATAAGTGCTTGTGTTTAGTGCTTGTAAAAACTATAATTTACAGAGGTAAACAATAAGGGGTCGGGTGAAGGTATTAATGCTAGGCTGGGAGTTACCGCCATACCACGTAGGGGGTATGGGCATTGCTTGTGAACAACTTTGCCGTAATTTGGCCAGCACAGGTGTAGATATCGAGTTTGTAATTCCATTTGATGCCGATTTCAGCCATTTAGATTATATGAATGTCAATCCGGCCACCACAATCAATTTTTATACTATGGCTGCAAACAACTTTGATATTTATAGTAGCAAGCACTACCACACATCTACTCAAACCCTGCCAGCTAACGATATTGAAGTTGCCTACGAAAAATATGTAGAAAAACTTGTAAACCTTGGTAGTTTCGATATTATCCATGCGCATGACTGGCTTACGTTTCGGGCTGGGCTCAGTGCCAAACAAAAAAGTGGCAAGCCTTTAATTGTTCACGTACATGCCACAGAATTTGATCGAGCCGGTAGGGCTTACGGCAACCAATTGGTACGTGAAATTGAATACATGGGGTTTCAGTTGGCTGATCGGATAATTGCCGTTAGCCAAGCCACTAAACAGATAATAATTGATGAATATGGTATTTCTGCTTCAAAAATAGACGTTGCTCATAACGCTTATCACTTTAATCCTTACGAACAACTTAACGGTTTGAATGTATATAAATATCTGGATCTATTAAAAAAACATGGTTATCAAGTTGTTTTAAGCGCTGGAAGATTAACAATTCAAAAAGGTCTAACCCACCTAATGCGCGCTGCTAAAGATGTAATTGCTCACCAGCCAAAAACTATCTTCTTATTTGTTGGCAGCGGTGATCAATATAACGAATTAATTAGGCTTTCTGCCGAACTAGGTATCTCCAACAATGTTATTATGGTTGGACATTTAAACGGCACAGGCCAGCCGTGGCGTGATTCCTTTAGGATTGCCGATGTATTTGTTTTGCCGTCGGTTTCGGAACCCTTTGGACTAACACCTTTAGAAGCATTGAGTCATTCCACGCCGGTAATAATTAGCAAACAATCGGGTGTTTCGGAAGTTTTAAACCATTGTCTAAAAGTAGATTTTTGGGATGAGCAAGAGCTTGCTAATAAGTTAATAGCTGTGTTACGAGACTTGCCACTCAAAAGCATGCTGTCCGAAAATGGTCAGCGTGAGTTAAATCACATCACCTGGAAACGCTCAATTGATACAATTGTTGAAGCCTATCAAAGGCACTTACAGGGGGCGTCGCCGTGAGTCGATCAATGGTGCTATATTTGCACATGCACCAACCAATGCGAATTCGTCACTTCACAATTTTTGACGTTGGGGTTAATGCCGACTATTTTCAGTCGACAAGTGATGACGACACCAACAACCAAAGAGTACTCGATAAAATTATCGAAAAATCGTACTCACCAACACTAGATGTACTAGGTGAACTGCTTCAAACCCATCCTGAATTTCAATTTAGCCTGTCAATCTCCGGAACGTTGATCGAACAATTAGAAAATTGTGACAGTGAAATAATCCCCAAACTTCGTAGCCTGGTCGAGACCAGACGAGTTGAAATTGTTGGCGAAACTTACCATCACAGTTTGACATTTTTTTACGACCAACAAGAGTTTGAGACCCAAGTTAATATGCATGCTCAAAAAATTCAACACCTATTTGGCGTGACGCCCACTGCCTTTAGGAATACAGAACTGGCCTATAATAATCAGTTGGCCAGTTGGGCCGAAAGTAGGGGTTACAAAGTTATTTTAGCTGAAGGTTGGGACCCAATTTTGGGTTGGCGAAGTCCAAACTTTGTTTATCGCCCACCAGATACCCATAACATTCGCCTGTTACTAAAGAATTACAAACTCAGTGATGATATTGCCTTTCGATTTGGTGACAAGAAGTGGTCGGGCTGGCCGTTAACTGTCGACAAGTTTAACTCATGGGCGAATGCTGGCGACGGGACAAACATTAATTTATTTATGGATTTTGAAACTTTTGGCGAACACCAGTGGGAGGACACTGGAATTTTTGACTTTTTAAAAGCACTGCCTGGCGAGTGGCTAAAAACTGCGAGTAATAACTTTATGACCATCAGCAAAATGGCATCTTCGCAAGAACCTGTTGACGTAGTTGATATGCCGAACACGGTAACTTGGGCCGATACAGAACGTGATTTATCGGCTTGGCTAGGGAATCCTATGCAAAGGCAGGCTATCCAGTCCCTTTACGAGCTTGGAGGATCAATAACGAATACTCAAGACCTTGAATTGATTGAGGATTGGCGCAAATTACAAACCTCTGACCATTTTTATTATATGTGCACTAAATGGTTTAACGATGGCGACATTCATGCCTATTTCAGTCCTTACCAAACACCTTATGAAGCATTCATCAACTTTATGAACAGTTACCATTCGCTTCGTGCCCGACTGATCGAAAAAGGTGTACAACTGTAATGGCTAGGCCAATATTACTAGGTAATGGTGCATTAACAGTTGGGATTGATGAATTTGGCCAAGTTCATGATTTTTACTACCCGTATGTGGGGTTGGAAAATCTAACTACAGCACGAAGTACGGGCCATAAGATTGGAATTTGGGTAAATGGTCTGTTTAGTTGGTCAGATGACGGCAACTGGCAAATAAATCAAAAAATAGCCGATAACGCACTGATTGGAATAACAACTCTTGTGTCAGACTCTTTGAAAGTTGAGTTGGTTTTTACGGATTTTGTCGATACAGACCATAATGCATTTATCAGACGTCTGGTGGTTACAAACAACAGCGACAACGAACAAGATATTCGGGTATTTCTACATCAGGTATTCGAAATTTCACCCTATGGCAGAGCCGATACAGCGCTTTTCGAACCCGACGAAAATTATATTTTAGACTACAAAGGTCGTTGCAGTATTTTAACTTATGGTTGGAACTATCAGTCCAATAAACCTTTTGATCAGTTTGCTATCGGAAATCATGGAATAGAAGGTAAAGAAGGAACGTATAAAGATGCCGAAGACGGTGAGTTATCTGGAAGTGCGGTAGAACACGGTAGCGTAGATGCAACAATAAGGTTTAAACTGAATATTTCCGCAAAAAACAGTGTGAATATTGATTATTGGTTGGTTGCTGCTGATTCCCAAAATAAAGCTGAAAAGATTCATCTAAAATTAAAATCTACTGGTATGAATTCAATTCAACAAAAATGCGAAGATTACTGGAAAGATTGGCTAAATGTTGCCAAGGATAAATTAAGCGTAATTCCTGAACCTTACAAACAACTCAGCAAAACATCACTGATGCTTATAAAAGCCCACTGTGACCGTCGAGGTGGCATAATCGCCTCGTGCGACTCATCAATTTATAATTATGGTCGCGACTACTATACTTACGTCTGGCCCAGGGACGGTGCCTATGCTGTTTGGCCGCTTATTCGCCTAGGATATAGCGAAGAAGCTCGAAAATTTTTCGAATTTTGCCGAGATATTATTACAGAGGAAGGTTACTTAGAACACAAATTTCAGCCAGACCGCGCCATTGGCAGCACTTGGCATCCATTGCTTCACGGAAACCATAAAGAACTTGCCATTCAACAAGACGAAACAGCAATTGTTTTATACATGCTGGGCGAATATGATTCGATGTTTAAAGATCACGAATTTATTGAAAACCTATACGGTTCTTTTATACAGCCTATGGCCAATTGGTTGAGTGATTTCATAGATAGCCACACCGGGCTTCCACATGCTAGTTACGATCTGTGGGAAGAAAAATTCTTAACCAATACTTACACAGTAGGGGTTGTCTATCAAGCTCTACTTACGGCAGCAGATTTTGCCGAAGCTATGAACTATCCAGATGATACTGTAAAGTGGCAAGATATCGCCGAACAACTAAAAGCTGGTGCAAATGTATTTTTCGAACCCAACCGCGGAATTTTGCGAAAAGGTTTTTTACTGCAGCCAGACAAATCGCTCCAATTTGATGACACTTTAGATATATCGAGTATTTTTGGAAGTGTAATTTTCGGTCTATTCGACAAACAATCACATGAAGTTTCTCAAACGCTCAATGTAATAGAAAAGGATCTAATCGACCAATCACCTTCTAAGGGTGTGCCAAGATATGAATATGACAAATATTTTGCATCAGAGCAGCCATATAAGGGAAACCCATGGTTTGTTGCGTCATTTTGGATGGCTCAGTACTATATTCGGATAGGTCGGGGGGAACGTGCCAAGCAAATTCTTGACTGGGCACATGATCATAAACTTTCCACTGGGGTATTATCTGAACAGGTTGATCCAACCTACGGAAACCCAGTTTCAGTTACGCCATTAGTTTGGAGCCACGCCGAATTTATAAATACCGCGTTGGACTATAGTCTAAGTTTGCAGGACTAGTTATTTTTTGGGTTTAACTTCGTTACGTCCAAGATTTTTCTTGGTTTCAACAAAAAGCGCATGACGCCTCAAAACAGGGTCGTACTTCTTTAGTTGTAGTTTGTCAGGAGTATTTTGGGCATTTTTAGTGGTGTAGTAAATACGGTGACCGCTGTCTTCGCTCACCAAACCTATAACTTTTCTTTTGCCTTGCTTCTTTGCCATTTAATTATATTTTAACAGATTAATAATTATATTTCAACGATTTTGGAGCCGTCACCGAGATTTGAACTCGGGACCCCTTCCTTACCATGGAAGTGCTCTACCACTGAGCTATGACGGCATGCATTTAACGTGCGTATTTTAACCGTTTAAGAAGTATATATCAACGATTCAGTAATAATTTTTCGGTTGTTTAATTGGTTTAGTGAGATCTACGGCGAGATAACTTTAGTTATACATCAACACCACTCTGTTGCATCAAAGCACGTGCCGTGCGTTTAAACAAATCTAAATCTATCCCTTCATCTGGAATAATTTCCATTCTTCGAAGTGTTGCAAACGTAAATTCAGAGGCATAAGTAGCACCTATATCACCGATAGTATAAGCTTGATCGGCGTGAATACCTTGTGCCACACAAAGTCTACCAGCATGGTACGTTACTTCATTTGTTGCGCCTCGATCTCTTGGATCAAATCCTTCAATGTCAATACTCATGGAGGTACTTTACAATTAATTTACATTAAGCACAAATTTGGTGCGTCATGTGTCCCTCCGTTGGAACACTCTGTATCATAGTTTACTACGACTAGTTGAAAAGTTGCAGGAACCTGGTTGTCCATGTGCCTAATTCTAGTAAACCTGGTTGTGTGTACCTATATCTATAAAGATAATTTTGTCTTGGAGTTCTATATAAACTACTCGAATATCTCCTGTTATCGAGAAAGCACGTCTGCCCTGCATATCACCAGTGAGTGCGTGATCATTCAGAGGTGTCCCGAGACGCCCCTCCATAAACATGTTGAGACGTTTCTCGTACTGAGTCATCAATTTACTGTTCGCTGCTATACGCTTTCGAAAATTCTTTACAAACGAACGATTAAGCTCAATTCTTTTCACTCTGAAGGTATTCCATCATGCTTTTAGAATCAGTAAAGCCGGGAAGTTTGCCTGTCTTAGAATCTTTAATTGCTTCAGCAGTCCACTTATTCAAACGAGCTGTTGCTTCAGACGAGGGTTGACCCCAATCATCAACTTCAAGGTCGATACGACGTCCATCAACAGTAGCTTTAATAATAACGCGCAAGTATGCTTGTGCTGAATCGAAGCCAAGCTGCTTTGCCTTACTAGTAAATTTTTTTCGTAAAGATGACTCTAACGGAATATGGATTGTGGATGTATCACTCATACCTATATGATATCAAACAGAAATAATTATGTCAATACTAAAACATTACCAGTTACAGACCAGAGTCGTCACGTTTCCTAACCCTAAGAATATGAAAGGTCTCAAGGCTAAGCTGAACAGACTAGTTGTGCTTCAAGTACGGACATGTATCTTTATCGTAAGGACAGTTTATGGCTGATTCCATGATCTTAGTTCGTAGCTCTACTGCAATCGGATCATCTGACTTTGTCAAGCTACCATTTTAACGAACAACTTGTCTCGTTCAATTGAATTGGTTTTGA
>JBBTTS010000049.1:0-8483 GCA_038064135.1 Patescibacteria group bacterium
AATATATTCCAAATATCGAGCATTACCACCTAGTCGCATGGTTGAATAAGCACTCAGAGGAACATTTTCGAGCGTAAACATAAATCTAACGCCTATTATACGTGGACTGATTGTGTGTGTATACCGCTCACTGACATTTACTTGCCTACTATGAATTCTCGCTGTAACATGTATTCATGGCAACCAGAAGAGAGGTACCCTACATAAAGCTTGGCGACAGCTTAAAGAAGGCTCGTCAAAAGCGGCAAGAAACAATTGCCGAAGTATCCGGAGCTGTCGAAATCGAAGCAGACGTGCTCCAAAACATTGAAGCCGGTATTTTTAGACCTTCCGAGGACATCATGATGTTGCTAATTTCGCATTTTAATTTGAGTGAAGGTGAAGCAGATCGATTGTGGAATTTAGCTGGTTATGAAACACTCGAGGAACCAGATTTTCAAGATTTGCAGTCACCAAAAACCGGCGCAGCCGTACTACCAGGCGACGTACGGATTGTTTACACCGATACTGTTCATGTAGTGGTGAACAATTTTGGCGTTGTAATGAATTTTATGCAAATGGGCGGGCCAGTTGGGCAGCCGTTGATGGTTTCGCGGGTCGGAATGAGCAAGGAACATGCCCGCAGTGTTTTAGAAGTGCTGAAACAAACCCTAGAACAATCCGATCGTCCCACCACCCCTAAATTAATTTCTGCCAAACCCGAAAAACCAATTACTAAACCGCAAAATCGTAGCAACGACTCCAGTAACTAATTCGAACGTCTTTAGGTGAAAGTCAAAATAACTGAAAATAAACTTCGTTGGATAAACAATGGTTTAGCCGCGTTAATTATTGCTCTTTGTCTATATGTTATTGCCCTGCCCCTTTTACCGCAAATTAGCTTTTGGTGGCGCAAACGAAATTCACAAGCAATTTCTGTCCCAATACATACCCAAACAAACAATATATCGCCTGCCCCGGCGCCGAAACCCACCGACACACGCTTGATAATTCCGTCGCTGGGTATGAATGAAGTAGTTTATACCGATGGATCGCTTGCCAGTCTGAATAAAGGTCCGGGCTGGCGAAATAAAACCGCCAAACCCACCGACGGCGGCAATACGGTCATTGTAGGGCATAGATTTACTTATTCGGGGGCATCAGTTTTTTATCACCTAGATAAAGTCAAATCTGGTGAGGTTTTGGCGCTTTTTTGGGATGGAAAAGAGTTTAACTATAAGGTGCGTGAAATTAAAGTAGTACCAGCTACCGCAGTAGAGATCGAAAGTTCGACCGAAAACGATCAGTTAACGCTTTATACCTGCACGCCAATTTGGTCGGCTAAAGATCGTCTGGTAATTATCGCAGACGAAATTTATGAGCAAGGGGATAGTCGATATGAGTGAAAAAAAGCGTTTTTTTATTTTAATGGTACTTTTGGCTTGCGCAATTGCCTTGGTGCTATTTGCTCGCGGTTATATTGGCCCTAACTTCACCAATCAACTTATCCCCTGACAAACAGGGGCAAAAATGCTACAATCTTGCTTGTGCCCTGATGGTGAAATGGATATCACAACAGTCTTCGGAACTGTCGTTGGGGGTTCGAATCCCTCTCGGGGCACCATTTATTATCGACTACTAATTGCCAATAAATCAAAAAAATGCGCTCCGTTTGGAGCGCATTAGTTTTTAGAATCAGACTAAAAGCCTTAGCGGCGGTCGCGTGGTTCTTGTGGTCGTGCTTCGTTTACAGCGATAGCGCGGCCATTTAGGTCTTTGCCGTTTAGCTCAGCAATAGCTTTTTTTGCATCGTCTTCACTGCCCATCTCGACAAAGCCAAAGCCTTTCGAACGATAAGACTCGCGGTCGACGATTACTTTTGCTGAAACTACTTCGCCAGCTGCGGCGAAAAAGTCACGGAGTTCATCATCCGTAACTGAGTAGGCCAATGAGCCTACAAACAACTTAGTTGCCATGGTACTTCTTTCTTCACGCACGGGAGGTAACACGGCTGAACCGGTTAGCTGCGCCTCTTTTCGGGTGATACTTGTTAAATTATTCTAGAACCTACCCAAAAACTTTCGGATCCTTAGCAGCGTATTCTAGCAAGCTAACAGTAGCATGTTTAGCATGGTTTGTAAATCAGTTATGTATTATCTAATTTTCAGCTAAAATAAGCTGATGATTAGATTTATTGCGGCACTTGATGAAAAACGAGGTATTGCCGATGAACATGGGATTCCTTGGATGGGCAAAATTCCGGGTGATGTTGCCTATTTTCGGAATAAAACTAAAGGATTTCCTATTCTGATGGGCATGGGTTTTTATAACGAATTATCTAAGCCACTCGAGGATCGTCGTAATATGGTACTTACTACCCAAGATATTCAACTTCGTCCAGGGTTCGAAAAAATTTCTGATGCGGACGAATTATTTCAAAATTTTAATGAAGATATTTGGGTGGGTGGTGGCGCCGCAGTATTTGCTAGCACAATAAAATATGCCAACGAATTGTACCTTACGTTAATAGATGGCGATTTTAATTGCACCAAATTTTTTCCAGAATATGAAAACGATTTTGGAAAAATAAGCAGTAAGCCATTAATTAATGAAAACGGAATATCGTATAGCTTTACAGTTTGGAAAAGAAAATAATTGTCTCAATTTTTGTTTATGCTAAAATACGAGTGATGCATAAAGAAAGGGCTTCCCATGCCTAAGCGGCAGCTGGGAGACTTTTTTTCAAAAACAACCCTTCGGGGTTGTTTTTTTATGTGTCTATTTTATCAATTAATTATCCGGATCAATTGCGGACAGAAAGGAGTTTAGATGAATAAAAATTATAAAAGCACAGAGGATATTAAAACGTATAGTCAGATTATAAATAAGCTAAGGTATTTTTGCTTAAAAAAAGGCTTTATAGAAGTTCACACTCAAGACAGGTTGAGTATATTGGCAGCCTGCGAAGACCCAGAAACTGTAGCAACTTTTGAATACCTGGGGCAAACGTGGCCTTTGCCGCAAACTGGCCAAATGTGGCTGGAATATGAGCTGCTTACCAACCCCGGGTTACCCGGGGTTTTTTGTGTCAGCACAAGTTTTAGAAACGAACAAAATCCGGTGCCGGGTCGACACAAAAAAATATTTCCAATGTTTGAGTATGAACTGCCGGGCGGCATTGACGAACTTAAGTCATTTGAAATTGAGCTACTAAATGAACTTGGGTTTGGCAAAGACGATGATTATATTCACCAAAGTTACGATGATTTAGCAAAATTTTATAACACCAAAGAACTCACACATAGACACGAAAACCAAATGTTAATAGATTTTGGCCCAGTGGTATTTTGTGAAAAATTTCCAATTTATACGTCACCATTTTGGAACATGAAAATTGAATCAAAAGAACATGCCAATAAAATCGACGTAATACTTTACGGCAACGAAACAATCGGTAGTGCCGAACGAAGTAGCGACAAAGAACAGATGAACAGCCAATTTTACACAATTAGCGAAGGTAGGTACGCAAAAAAACTTTTTGATTTATTTGGTACAGATAGAGTCGAAAGCGAACTTCAAGAGTTTTTAGAGCTTAACTTTTTTCCACGCTCCGGGGGTGGAATTGGGTTAACGCGGCTGATCGATGCATTAAAAAAGAAAGGAGAAAGTAATGAACTACAACTTAAATAACAATAACTAGTTTAATAAACTAGATAACTTTCTCCGGGTTTCCGGAGAAAGTTTTTTAATTAATAATCACAAACCAAAATTACGCTCAAATAATGGTTCAGAATTGTTGAAGGTAGTATCTAAATTTATAGGTAATTGTTCTATGTTTGCAGGCCATGTTATAGGCAATTTACCTGAAGTTGGATAAACACCAAAAACAACTTCTGCAATTCCTGCACCCTCACTACCGGGGAGCCACGCCGCTAAAATCGAGTCCCAGGTTTTGTAATCACTTGGTAAAAATAATGGACGTCCAGACAAGATAATTACCATCGTTTTTTTAGAGAATTTTTTAATATTAGCTATTGCTTTCAGGTCTTTTGGGTCAATTGTTGGGTAGGGATTATCACCCCATCCTTCCGCATAGGGTTTTTCGCTTATTACCGCTATTCCAACCTCAGCAATTTTATTATGTCTTTCGAAGTTACCGTCGAGCTGATAACTTATTGAAGATGTATCTTTAATAACATTCTTGAATCCTTGCAAAATTGAGGTGCCATTTGGAATCCAATTTCCGTCTACACCCTGCCATTCAATTGTCCATGCACCGCTCTGTCTGCCAACGTTGTCCGCACCACTTCCGGCCACAAAAATAGGTCCAATGTTTTTTGATAAAGGAAGCAACGAATTTTCATTTTTTAACAGAACAACAGATTTAGAAACTGCTATCTTTGCAAAATTACGATGTTTTTCAGAGCCAACGATTTCTAAATTATTGGTCTCTGACTTATCGAAAAGTCCAGCCTTAAATTTTTGATATAAAATTCTTCTAACAGCATCGTCAATTCTTAGTTGACTAATTTCACCTTTATGAACAGCTTTCCGAACATCTTTAATGAATGATTTATAGTTGAAAGGTAACATAGCCATATCGAGCCCAGCATTTATAGTATTTATATTTGCTTGATAATTGCTAGTTTTTGAGTATTCGTAGACACCGAACCAATCTGATACGACAAATCCTTTAAAGCCCAACTCACCCTTTAATTTTTCAGTAATTAGAAATTGGCTATCAATGATTCTATGATTTCCCCACTGATTTAGGCCAATCATTACACTAGCGACACCCGAATCCACAGCGGCTTTAAATGGTGGTAAGTATTGGTTATTTAAGGCATCTTCATTTATCGAAATTTTACCTTGATCTATTTTAAATTTTTTATGATTCGACTGGCCCCATTTCATAGACCCAGTACCTAAATAATGTTTGGCAGTTGCTAAAACACTTGAATTTTGTCCGTCGGTTGACTGGGTACCGATTATGTACAAGCTGCCGATTTTGGCATTTAATTCATGATCGACAGATAAAGCCTCGTAAACTCTACCCCAGCGGATGTCTGTCGGAGCATCTAAGGATGGCGAAAATGTCCAGTTTACTCCAGTTGCTGCCAGTTCCAGCTTAGTAAGTTCTGCTATTTCTTGTACTAACTTTGGGTC
Source organism: Patescibacteria group bacterium (assembly GCA_038064135.1). Taxonomy (GTDB): domain Bacteria; phylum Patescibacteriota; class Saccharimonadia; order Saccharimonadales; family OMJO01; genus JBBTTS01. Next base: position 5,146 of record JBBTTS010000049.1, read on the forward strand.
CCGAGTTGCCCCTAAACCTATAGAGTGCGGGAATATAGTAGCACCTGGCACATTTGCATGACCATGATTTGCATCAACACCGTATAAGATAGGTATACCAAGCCGTGATTTTTTGGCCTGGTTTTTAAAATCATTAATCATATTTCTCCATCCTTGTGGTGTATTTTCTTTTGGTTTTGCACCGGCACCACTCAACATCCCTCCAATACTAAAACGACTTACATCGTCTAGTTTTGCGATACTGTTTTTATCTACCAAAGCCATTTGGCCAATTTTTTCTTCTAAAGTCATCCAGGCAAGCAAATCCTCTACCCTTAAGTCAATTGATACACTTGCTTGTTTATATTTTGCATTTACGGGTGGCGGAGGAGGTGAAGATTCAAAAATAAAATCATCGTTGGTAAAAAATAAAAATAAACCAATGGAAAAAATGCACACCACAAATAACAACATGGTCCATAATTTATGATTTTTAATGAAAATTAATACTCTATTTTTTGTGGCTTGTTTTTTGGGTGCCCATTTCGTGGTCGTTCGTTTTTTTATTTTCTTTGCCATTAGTATTATTTTAACAAACTAATATTTCCTGTGTTTAAATCTAATTTTATAGAGCCAAAAATTGAACCACTTTTAATTAAAAATAAAAGTTTGTTCTAAGGCCTGAAAGCCAAAATAGAGATGCTGTAGCAAAAACTGTAACAGAAATAATAACTAACGTAGAAAATTTACCCTTATTTTTATAGCAAGAATATGCGCTTAGTAATAGACCAACGACCAACAAAAATACGGCTGGAGGTTCAACTGTTCTTGATGTGCCGTCATGTACCCAAAAAGCAGTGTGATGGGCAACTGTAAGTACCGATTGCATATAAAATCCCGAAATCAAAAAAGTTAATATATCGACAGGGGTAATTTTAGATTCTGATTTTTTAACCATAAGCCAATAGTAAATCACGCGAAGTTTAAAAACAATTATTATTTTTAGTAGCTAGGGAACGCTTTGTGTAGCTATCTTTCGTAGGTTAGTGCGGCCGATGTGAACCCGGAGACTTGATTGCCAGTTTTGTCGGGGAATATCTCGATCTTCAACTTCTCGCCTTCAAGCACTTCGAATAAAACCACACCAAGCACCTGGGTGGAGGGCACGCTCACTCCGCCAGTTGGGCTAAGGCGGTTGACCTGCGTAACAAGCTCGTACTTAGTTACCCCACTGTCTTTTGACACGCTGGCAGGGTCCGGAGAGTTGCCTTTGACGGCGAATGACTTGGGCAAACCATTGTAGTCGCCGAGCGAAACTATTATTGTCGTCGGGTCTATAGCGTCATAAAAAACTGCTAGGTGACCACTCCAGTAACCTCTGCCATTTTCAGCTGGTTTGCCCATATTCTCATCTGGTCCGGCGTAGCCATTGGTACCTTGCTTGAACCAATTCCCGATAAGTTTGCCGGGTTGATCATAATCAATCTTTCCGCTATAAGGTTTTACTTTGCGACTATTTTTAGCCTGCATTTGGTCTTGGTCTGTTTGGCTAAAGTAGCTAAAGAAATCGTCGGTGTGGACTTTCCAAAACTCGGCCTTATAAAGTTTCGGGCTAATAAAACCCGGAAGAGTCATTGAAAAATTATATACAGCCGTGTCAAGTGACTGCGCGCCAATACGTCCTATTTCTTGTCCTGCCTTTACTGGTATTCGTAGGTTTCCTTTACTGTCGTTTGGTTTAAGCTCTCCAATTTCTTTTTTAATTGAATCATCTAATTTTGTGACAAGGTCAAAGTAACTGACAGTTTGACAGGAATGTTGAAATATAATTCTGTATTCGGGTGGACGGGCATTTCCAGTGTCAACTTGCACACCTCTAGATCCGATCTCCACAATATACCCATCAGCCATAGCAAAGACCGGGTATTTATCTCTTGGCGAATCTTTGGGGTAAAAGTAGAGGTGGTCAATTGGTGTAACGTGAGCGCCGGCAGTTATTCCATATGGAGTAAAGCTGGCCACGTCAGACATATTCATAGGCAAGCGGGTCATTGGTTTACGGTCATTAGTCTCGCATTTGTTGAGCCAGCCATGACTTTCATCGTTCTCGTTTTTGCCAGAGCCAGTAATTTTGTTGGCTAAGTTCGATATCGGATTTGATGATGCTCCATTTTTCTTATATAGTACACGAAAAGCCACAAATGTTACTAAGGTTATACTAATAACAACTGATAGTATTAGCCAGATATGCGCAAACCCACTTTGTGCATACGGTTTTCTCATACTTGAATTATAAACCTTAGGGGTAAAATGAGAAATGCTTTTGGTTCTGGTGGGCTGTAGTTGATGCTATGGCAACGAAAATTAGGAATTGTCAGCAGATAACCATTTAGCAATTTTGTCTGTCTTTGGATAACCAGTTTTATCTGCAAATTCAGTTGCGTCGACTTCTAAGTTATTGCCGTCAGATTCCATCCAATTTCTGCCTTGCATCACATGACCCAGTTCGTGAGCAATTACCCATCGTAATACATCGCCTGGCATGTTATTGGGCACATATAGCTGCATCACCACAAACTTGTTATTTCTAGCCGGAAAATGCATAACTTGGCCACTGATGCCATCATGAAATGCCATAATAATTAGATCGTTTCTTATCTTTTCAAGTTGTTCTCGTGTGTGCTTACTGAGCACCTCAATGAGTGCTTCCTGAATATTTTTATACAAATGCAAACTTTTTTGAGACTCAACGAATTGAATTATTTCCTCTTTGTTCATATTCATATCATAACAAAAAGACTTCCAAAGAAGTCTTTTATGTATCTGAATTTGAGGGCCATCGTCAGGTCCGTAGCGTCTGTTATTGCTCAGGCTGAACCGGCTAAATTTTCTTGACCTTGCAGTATTCACGCATCGTATTGATGAAGCCTCCCGTGAACTTTTCTGGGTTACTTTCCATAAGGGCGCGTATATCATCTAGTTTCATTATTATGATTTCTTCAACTTCATCGTTCGGTACGAATTTCCAGTCTTTAGCGGCAGTACATTCGAATAAGCCGAACATGTGTAGGTATACTCCTTCGTCAGAGTAGAATGTTGAAAGACATGATAGAGGTTGCATTATGCCAAGTTCTTCTTGTGCCTCGCGCGACGCTGCTAGTTCATATGTCTCACCCTTTGAAACATGGCCACCAACCGAATGGTCGTAGAGTCCGCCACTGGCTTTATGTATTTGGACGTACAACTCGCCCTGCTTATTAAAGACGTAAACGGCAGCAACTCGGTGAAGTTGTTTTGTAGAATGTGTCAAGCTACCATTTTAACGAACAACTTGTCTCGTTCAATTGAATTGGTTTTGA
>JBBTTS010000050.1:0-7091 GCA_038064135.1 Patescibacteria group bacterium
TTTTAGCTTGCGTGAAAGGTTTAAAGCCAAGCGGCCGCTATTGATCGAAAAAATGAAATCATTTGCCAAAAAAGTCGAGGTAAAGCAGGTGGAGGAAGCCCATGCCTGAACAGCAAGCTACGCCGCCGGTGCAGGTGCCAGCAGCCGCTCCACAGACTTCAGCTACGGAAATCTCAGCTGCTAATCAGCATTTCGATCGGTTGGTAAAAGCCGGACAACCTGTTGGCGAGGTAATTGGTGTTGATAGATTTTTGATTACAGTTCATGGTTTACAGCCCTGTAGTGTACATGCCCTTGTAATGTTCGAAGATGGCAGTAAAGGCTTTGTACACCAAGTTCATGTCGATAAAATTATTGTACTTCACCTAGGCAGCGATCTACTAAGGGTTGGCATGGTTGCAGTGTTGCAACATCAAGAACTGGTTTGTCGGGTTGGTAAAGATTTCATCGGCCGAGTTATATCTGTTACAGGTGACCCCTTAGACGGTAAAGGTCCGGTTGCGGCTGATGCGGCTTGGCCGGTTTTTAATACTGCGCCGCCACTTTATGCAAGGAAGTTACTAGACACTCAGCTGGAGAGTGGCATTACGGCAATTGACGCACTTTTCCCAGTTGTGAGAGGCCAGCGTATTGCCGTGCTGGGCGACAGCAAAAGCGGCAAGAGCACTATGGCAACCCAACTAACTTTAAATCAAAAAAACACCGACCAAGTAGTAGTTTATGCCCTAATTGCCAAACGTCGAACTGACATCGACACATTGCTGAGCCGCTTACAAGAAAACGGTGCGCTCGAAAAAGCCATAGTGGTGGTGAGTACCATGTTTGAATCGTTAATAATGAGCTATTTGGCGCCTTATGTAGCCTGCGCAATGGCCGAATATTTGTGGCAAAAAATGAACCAAGATACCATCATAATTTATGATGACCTTACCAGCCACGCCCACGCCTACCGTGAGGTGGCTTTAATGAGTGGTGTTAGCCCGGGCCGGGACAGCTACCCAGGAGACATGTTTTATGCTCACTCTAGTTTACTCGAAAGAGCAGGACGCCTAGATAATAATTCGGCACATCTTACCAGTATTCCGGTTGTTTTAGCTGCGGGTGGCGACATAACCGCATATTTGCCGACTAATATTATGTCTATCACCGATGGTCAGTGGATACTCGATATGGATATTTTTCGTAACGGTATTCGCCCGGCAGTTAGCATGGGCCTTAGTGTGACCCGCGTTGGCGGTGTTGGACACAATAAACGTCAAAAAAATCAAGCTGCCGAAACTCTAAAGATTTTGGCGGATTTTCGTCAAGCCGAAGAATTTTCACACTTTGGATCAGAGCTTTCAACAGAGGCAAAACACTCACTAGAAACAGGTAAAAATATATTTGCTGCCCTTACGCAGGGTCCCGGCGATACTTTCTCGTTGATGGCACAACAGCTGATGTTAGATATAGTTTTAGGGATCAAAGACGGCGAAACACTAGACACCGGCGCCTTAAAAGTTCATGTCAGCGAGTATGCTAGTAAAATTCAAAAAGACGAAGATTTTGATAAAATTCGCAATCAATTAAGAGCCGTAGTGGTTGGCGGCACGCCAACTTCTGCCGCCCCCGCCGAGGGCCAAGTTCCAACATCAACTGCAAATGCATCTACCGAACCAACCGAAACTGATCAGCCTAACGATGCAAAACCTGTCGAACCACCTAGTGAGGAAAAAAAGTAATGCGTCGCCCAAATGAGATTGAACGTGAAGAAATGGCCATGGGAACTTTGGCCGAGTTAACATCGGTTTTTGAAGGTATCGCCAGCATGCGAATTGCCCAAATTAAAAACCAAGTACTTCAAGCTACCCAGTTTTTTAACGAACTTTGGCACATATATTCACAGTTGAGGGTCGATAGCATATTCCATTTCGGTAGAGGTCAAGTGGACGAAGAAATAATAGACAAAGAACTCTATATTATTATTACCGCCGAGGGTGGTTTTAGTGGCGACATTGACCAAAAACTTATCCAACTAATGCTCGAAACATACGACAAAGCTAAAAATGACATCGTAGTTATTGGTCACCATGGGGCAATTCAATTAGCGCAGCGCGGAATTAGCTACAAAAAATACTTCAAGCTACCTGTAAAAGATAAAAATATTAATGTGACCCCGATTACCAAAATTGTGCAGCAATACAGAAGCACATATGTTTATTATCAAGAGTATATTTCACTAATGGTTCAAGAAGTTAAACGAATCGAATTAAGTAGTGCTGTTACACAAAAAGGTAATCAAGCTGCTGCAGCATCAGATGACATAATTACAGAGCGAAATTATATTTTTGAGCCTACCAGTTATGATGTGGTTGATCACCTAGAAAGATCTATGATGCAAATCGCTTTGAGTCAGGTAATTCTAGATTCTAAGTTGGCGCAGTATGCTAGTCGATTTAGGGCTATGAGTGCTGCCAAAGAAAAAGCCAATGAAACTAAAAGTGATTTACATCTAGAGAACAACCGTGCCAGACGCGCCATTAAAGATGAGCGCTTAAAAGAAATCATTAACGGTCTAAGAAAAGCTAGGGCGGGAGTGTAATTATGGGTGTAATTATATCGGCCAAAGACCTGGTAGTTCGTGCTCAATTCGACAACGACGCGCCTAACGTCAGCGAAGTAGTAATTGTCGATAACGGCCACAACACCAAGCTTTTAGTAAACCACCTAGAGCCAGGAGGGATAGCCTTTTGTCTTAATGTCAGAAGTGATAAGCGGATTCAGCGAGGCATGAATGTGGCTCGAACGGGTAAGGGGATTGAAATTCCGATTGGCGAAAAAACTATCGGCCGTATTTTAGACGCTCTTGGTGACCCGCTCGACGGTCTACCTGCGGTCAGTGGTGACGATGTTCGCTACAAAGACATCTTGAAAGTACCAAATCGAACTACTAATTTTAAGGTGAGTAAACCAGAAATATTAGAAACCGGCATAAAGGTTATCGACTTCTTTACACCATTTGTTAAGGGGCGAAAAATTGGCATTATTGGTGGAGCTGGTGTAGGTAAAACAGTCACAACTATGGAGCTAATTAACAATATTGCCCAAAGTGGCGGTGGTTTGTCGTATTTTGCTGGCATAGGTGAGCGTATTCGTGAAGGTCACGAACTTTGGGATACCTTAAAAGAAAACGACCTGCTTAAAAATACTTGCATGTTCTTTGGTCAGATGAACGAAAATCCGGTACAACGTGCCTTAATTGGTATTTCAGCAGTAGCTAGTGCCGAATATTTCCGAGACGAGCAAAAGAAAGATATTTTGTATTTTGCCGATAACATGTATCGCTACATTCAGGCACGTAACGAACTGGCGACTATTTTGGATCAAGTACCAAACGAAGGTGGTTACGAACCAACAATTTTTTCGGACGTTAAATTGATGCAAGATAGGCTAAGTTCAAACGAAAATGGTTCTATTACATCAGTACAAACTATTTATGTTCCAGCCGATGACCTTAGCGACCCGGCGGTGCAGATGATTCAGCACGAGCTAGATAGTATTATTGTATTATCTCGTAAAGTTGCCGAACAAGGTGTTCGTCCGGCGGTGGATTTAAACAAAACAACCTCTAGTTTGTTAACCCCAGAAGTTGTAGGAGATAGACATTATCTATTAAGTGTCCAAGTTCAGGCTTTACTGCAAAAATATGAATCACTAAAAAGCATCATTGCGATTATTGGCGAAAACGAACTTTCGGCCGCCGACCGAGCCGACTATGCCAAAGCTAAGAAATTAATCGCCAACTTTACCCAAAATATGCATGTTATGACAAAGCATAACGGCATAGAGGGCGATTTCTTTACCCGCGAAGAAACATTGCAAAGTATTGAAGAAATAGTTGCCTAGGTTAAGATGAGCGAAGATCAAAAAAACCATAACGATAACTCTACACAACAGTCATCGTCGGCTTCTGGAGTTGCTGTTGAGCGAGACGAAAAGCTAGAAAAATCTCAAGCAAAAGTTGTTGAATCGCTGCGTGGCCAAAATAAAGACGCCAAAATGCACGTTAAAGTTTACGCACCATTTAAGACTTATTACGACGACGATGCATTTAGTATCTCGGCGGTTAATGACACCGGCCCGTTTGACATTTTACCTAAACATCACAATTTTATGACACTGCTAAGTGCTGGTGATGTAGTGGTAAGAAACGACAGTGGTGAGGAGCGGGTGACGATTGGACAGGGAATTATGCATGTTAAAGCCGACGAAGTCATTGTATTTTTAGATGTTTAGTCGATGACTATGTAGTCAAAACTAAATGATCCGCTTGGTGTAGAACTCAATATACACAAACTGAACTGGGTAGATGACCTAGTTACATAAAAGTTCAAACCAGATGCACTTGGATTAATGGGGCTAACTACAACATGTGGTGTTGAAACGAATGATTTTGCAAAATTAACTGTGATAAAGCAACCTGATGCAGGGGGAGACCCTCCTATATTTACGGTTATTGTTCCGGCCGTATCTGTGCCACTAACTGAAGTAGTTCCACCCGACCCAAGTGCATTCCCGCTAGTAAAAGTTGGCGTACTGCCTCCGGCGTCAATGTGTTTATTGAAGGTCAAATCATTAATTAAGTTTAAAGTCTGAGCACTGAGTGTCGGTACAGATACGGTGCCACCAAAATTTGCGCCTCCGCTTACCGTTAGTGCTTTAAAAATTTTTACATCACCCTGAAACGATGAATCATTAGCAATCGAAATTTCGTTAGCCTGAATTTTATCAAATAAGCTTGTACCTGATACCGTCAGGCCATTTATATTTACCGATCCGCCAATCTTCAGGGCTCCGGCAATGTCCAGACTGTCTTTTACTAACACTTTACCGCTAAAAATTGTATTAGATTCGATACTCAATGTTTGTTTAGGATCGCCAACTTTGGCTTCGCTATCTTTTAATTTTTCTAAAGCTTCTTTAGTCAATGGCGTCGTTCCTAGAGTTGGGACTTCGGAATCTTTCTTGGCTCTTTGAATACCGACAAAAACCAAACCACCAGAAATAACCACAATTAGTATAAACATTAAAAGATATATATTTAGTTTACTGGCAACTTTTTGCAGACCGCCTTTTAAAACATTATCTTTTTTTGGCTCTGACTTCTTAACATCATCGGACGGCGCAGGCGCACCGTCTTGGCGCTCTAGTGCATTGGCGTCGTCTTCTTGTTTTGGGGTTTCCACCGCGAATATATCCCGTTTTCGTTTATCTTATAAACCGCTAATCCTTATTAGCATACACTGTTTTTATCAAAAATAAAAAACCCACTTTACCCCGTTGCCGACTGGACGGCTATAGTATATAGTGAGCGTTAGGTTAGCATAAGCGTTAAAAAAAATGAACGCTGGCACGCTTACCGAGAATGGACAGCAAGTGGCCCGCTATTATCGCGATATTAATCACTACGTTCATGCTCGCTACTGGAGACGCATCAAAAAAGTATTGGCAGTAGTGCTGGTCGTTGGTTTGGCGGTGGTGAGTATATTAGTAATTGATATTTTGCGAACCAAAAAGAAAAACAATACTCCATCAGAAAGCACTCCCGAAACTACAGCAACCTATAATCCAAGTGTCAAAATTCACCGCACGGCATATTTTCAGTTTCAGACCGACCAATCGTGGTCATTCATAAAAAATGAATCTACTGACAATAAATTTGTGTTTAGAAGCCTTCGTGGCAAATTGGTGGAGCATGGCATTATGATTTTTGTTAATCAAAAAATATCACCAGAAGCGTCACGGGTTTTGCCCGCCGAATTGAAAACTGACCAATCTCTGGTAGCCGGTTTTGTAAGTGATCATTGTCAAAAATCTTTACCCAAAAATGCTGCACAGTTATCGCAAACTGCTAATATTCAAGGGGCAGAGTTTACTTGCGACTATGACTCATCTGAATATTCAGTAGTGGTTGGCCTGAGGGGTGCAAAAGTTCCATTTGAACTTGTCCGACCAGATGGTACAAAAATTACATATGCTATTCTTTATCACAACTTAAGGGCTGTCTGGGACGATGCTCAACTTAGGCAAATTGTAGATTCTTTCCAAACCAGATAAATACATTATTTTATGATATGCTTATGCTAGGTTAGTTATTAGCGGAGAATAAAAACCGTGCCTAAAAAAACACTAAGTATAATTATCGCCAGCGTCCAAATCTTCTTTGTGAGTCCTGTATTTGCCCAGTCGACTTCACCAAACTATAAAGTAAATGAATATCAGTTTGGCACTGGCGCAGAAACTAACTTAAATTCAACTAGTTATAAAGCTCAAGCTGGTACTGGTAGTTTGGGTGTCGGAAATTCATCTAGCACAAACTTTGATTCGGTCGCAGGTTTTATAACTCCAAATGAACCATTTTTAGAAATGGTTGTACAGCAACTAACTCTCGATCTCGGTACGTTATCCGACACATCCACATCATCTATGGCAGCACAAGGTGGTACGTGTAACTGCTCATTTTCTGTCAGGACCTACCTTTCATCGGGCTATACAGTTGTTACCGCTTCGCAACCACCGACTAGCGAGGGGGGAAGCGTATTAGATGCCAAAACTACTCTTGGTGTACCGTCTACCGATACCGAAGTTGAGGAATTCGGTATTAATTTAGTCGACAACGCCAGTCCAAATATTGGTGCCAATCCCTCTAATCAACCCGACAATACCTTTGCCGACGGTCAGGCTGCTACTGGTTATTCTACTGTTGATCAATTTAAATATGCTGTTGGTGATGTAATTGCAAGGTCACAGGCTACTGCTGGTAATCCAGCCGTTGGTCTTACTTATTATACGATTTCATATATTGCAAAGCGTGCTCGGTTGACACAAGCGGGTACTTATACATTACGTCATGTTTTAGTAGCCGTACCGACTTATTGATACAAAAATATAAACCCAATATAGCCAATATCTGTGAAGCTGTGGATAACTTGTTTAAAAAAGTGTTGAAAACTTTAAATTGATCATGCTATAAATAGTCATGTAACTACAAAAACAAAAAATCAAAAAGGAGAAAAACATGTTAGGTTACAAATTATTAACGCGCCTGCGCG
>JBBTTS010000051.1:0-1977 GCA_038064135.1 Patescibacteria group bacterium
TTCCGGCATCCGCGCATCAGGTTGTATATCCTCGTTTTTTTTGTTCAAAAATGAAGTAGTCTTGAATCTTTGGTGTGGCCGTTCCAAAAACCAATGTTGCTTTGTGGTTGTCAGCTAATTTAGCCGCTACTCTGTCGGCACTATAGCGAGGGTCTTGATTTTGATGATAAGCGTTATCGTGCTGTTCGTCTAATACGATTAACCCAATATTGCTAAGTGGCGAAAATAGCGCTGATCTTGGGCCAACGATGACGGATGGCCGGGTTTCTTGTAGTATCTGAAGCCATAGAGTCCTTCTTTGCGAATCCGTTAGCTGCGAATGCAGCACATAAATAGGCGCAGCTATATGTTCAGTTATTTTTTCGTACAATTGAGGGGTTAAACCTATTTCTGGCGTGAGAATTATACAAGATTTTTTATTTTCTAAATTTGATCGGATTAATTCTATATATACATGTGTTTTACCGCTAGCTGTTTCGCCCATGAGTAAATGGTGGAGATCGGCGGGGTTTAGTATTTTACTAATTACTTCTTTTTGAGAACTATTTAATTTTAGGGATTTAGATTCTGGTTTATTTACTGCCGGTAATTTAATTTGCTCCAGTAAATTTTCGTTAATTTTGGCCAAGTAACTAGGTAGAAATTGCGAGGAGGTAATCCCGACCCCTAGGTCATAATACTCCATTATCCAATCAATAAGTCCGACGGATTCTTTTGGTAATAGACTTAACTTAAACACTTGCTCAATTTTTTTTATAGATTTAAGTCCTGCCGGAGTGCTGTTTTTACCCACTACAATACCTAAACAGGATATATTTCTAACAGATACTTTTACAATTTGGCCATCCTTAAGATTAGTGTCGAAATAATAGGTAAGCGCCCCCGTACCTTTGTAAGTGGGCGTTCCTACGAATACTTCAAAATAACTTCCCATTACTCTTTAGTATAGTGTAGATATTAAAAAAAAGTTGAAATGACGATTAACAAGTCGTATACTTTACGTTGTTTGAATAACAATACATGCTTATGTTAGACGTATTTATTACTTCCCGAGTTCGGCGCAAAATCATTGTGGTTTATGCTAAGTATCCCGATTTTAAAACCCACGTACGCGGGCTCGCTAAACTTATTAAAGAAGATGCTGGAAATATTCAACGTGAATTAAAACGTCTAGAAAAAATTGGCTTTTTGATTTCGGAACGTCAGGGTAACACAAAGATGTATCATACTAATAAACACTTTGCCATTTTTAAAGAACTACAAAGCATTGTGTTAAAATCACAACGTACGGCTCAAAAGAAACCAAACACCACGGTTTGACATTTGTGAATCTATGTTTGAAATTTACATCTGTTAATGTATAATATTCACCTGAAATGATTGAAGTTACAAGAAAAGACGCAAAAGAGTCAGCCGAAAACCTACTTAGAAGATTTTCTAGAAAAGTTCAGCAATCTGGAGTTATTGCTAGAGCTAAACAAGGCCAGCATTTTGAAAAGCAGCTCAGTAAACGCGACCGCAGGAAAAAAGCGATAGTTCGTCGCGAGCGCAAATCAGTTAAGCTCAAAAAAATTAAGCTCGGCCAAAGGTAGATTTTTGTGGGCTTAAGTAGCCAACTAAATGACGATTTGAAAACGGCAATGCTTGCCGGTGATTCATTGCGAGTCAACACTCTAAAAATGCTAAAGAGTGCTATTGGATATGCCGAAGTTGATTCTGGTAAAAGAGAAACCGGCTTGAGCGACGAAGAGATAGTAAAAATTGTCGCAAAAGAAGCAAAAAAACGTACTGAAAGCATAGAAATGTATAAAAAAGCTGGCGCAGACGATCGCGCCCACTCTGAAGAAGTAGAATTTAAAATTCTTAAGAGTTATTTGCCCGAACAAATGCCTGATAAGGAATTGAAATTGTTAATCGAAGATATTTTCAATCAGGGTGATGACTTTACTCCAGCTGATTTAGGTAAAGTCATAGGGA
>JBBTTS010000052.1:0-4275 GCA_038064135.1 Patescibacteria group bacterium
GAAATTACCTGTACTGTCAATGGTTTTTTGTCTGATGAAATTTGTTTTTGCGGAACAAGTTTATGGGTGCCAGACCACATCACCACGGCCAATACAATCATAATTACCGTAGGAACTAGCCACATAGTAAAAACCAGATACTTACTATGTTTTGACTTTGTAGCCTGATGGATTTTGGTATTTGATTCTCTGTACTTCCAAGCGGTAAAGTACAACGTAAAAAGTGAAGGAATGGCTATTAACATTAACGTAGCAATTGTAAACATCATTAGACTATACTGTTGCTCGGCAATAAACCCTTTTGGGTTCAATAAAGCGATATTTTTACCATTTATTAAATAACGACCCAACAAAACTATATCTGTAATCGTCATAATCACGATCAGCACATATAGTACAAATTTGACTCTTTTTTTTCTGGACGAAGCTTCAATTAACCCCATTTAAACATAGCCATGATCATGTAAATAATATAGCACTTAAGTTTAATTTGCTATAGTTTTGATTTGGTTATTTACTTCGAATTAACATTTGCTTTTAATATCCACATGGACAATAATCGTAAATAAGCAAATGGGTAATAACTATATGGTGAATAAAGAAGTGTCAACTTAGTAACTATATGTCGATACCTGCTAAAGTAGCAGTTTACTACGGACTAACAAAGCCAGGGATTATTAAAGGAAATTTATTGGCAACCTTGGCGGGGTTTTTACTAGCCAGTGCAGGAGAAATTAGTACTCCTTTATTAATTTGGACTATTTTAGGCACAAGCTTAGTAATTGGTGGCGCTTGCGCCTTAAATAATGTGCTCGACGTAGAATTCGATAAACTAATGACACGTACTAAACAGCGAGTAGTCGTGACTGGAAAAATTTCAGCAAAGAGCGCCAATATCTTTGGGTTTAGCTTAACTTTAGTTGGTTTACTGTGTCTTGTTGTTTTTGTAAATACCTTGACAGCAACCATTGGGTTGATTGGCTGGGTATTTTACGTTTACGTCTATGCCTATGCCAAGCGCAATACTATTTATAGCACCTTGATAGGCGGAATATCAGGGGCGACGCCCCCAGTTGCAGGCTACGTTGCAGTTACGAATAATTTAGACTTTGTGGCGTTTTGCTTATTTTTAATTCTTACATGTTGGCAAATACCGCATTTTTATGCAATTAGCATTTTTCGCTATAAAGAATATAAAAATACGGCTCTACCGTTGTACGTGTTAAAACGTGGGATTTCGGCTACAAAACTGCAAATTATGTTGTTCTGTGTTTTGTTAGTGTTATTCTACCCAGCACTTTTTTTAATTGGCGCCACGGGTTGGGTGTATCTATTTGTAATGGGTATTATGAGCCTACAATGGCTACAAAGCTCTCTACAAGGTCTTCGTGCAAAAGATGACACTATATGGGCAAAGCATCAATTTAAATTATCAATACGGTACTTGAGCGTTTTTTGCTTAATACTAATGACGGAGTTTTTATTGCCATAAGCGTAGTACTTGTTTATACTGCTAGCTATGTTATTACTGCACGTTTTAGTAGCATTAAGTAGTTTAGCCTTATGTACGGCTCAGGTTTTCAAACCATCACCAAACGGCATCTTATTTGGCAAGATAGGAATAATTGCCACTCTAGCATCTGGAACAATATTAACGATTCTATCCCAGGGTTCGCCAACAAGGTTATGTATTAGTGGATTAGTCTTTACTGCAGTTTGTAGCGCAATGACAACTTACGGCGAAAAACAACTTGCCAAATAAAAAACACCACCGTGTCCAAAAATAATTTGGTTGCAGGTGGTGTTTTTAACTGTTAACTTTTTGGCGCAGCGCTTGTTGTACTTGCGCTAGATTTGTAATGATCTTTGATCTGATATAGAATCCAGAAACCAATTGCTGAGCCGATCAGACTTAATATAAAGCTGCCGATGCCCCGACCATTCATAAATATAGATGCCACAGCGTAAACCACATTAAGTAGTGACGCTAAAAATAGTAAATCCCAACCGCTTTTGAGTTTTTGTTGTAGCTTTGGAAAAGCCATTAGTAAAATCACAGCGTCGATCAAAACTAATATGATTCCGACATAAATAAACGTTTTTTCACCAGACGACAGACCTACGCCGCTACCACCATAAGCGCGTGATATTTGATCGGCAAGCTCTATATACCCAACTGCTACTTTTGTCAGCCCATAAAGTGCCCAGGCTGCTAGTAACTGTAATATACCAAACACCAATGCAATCCACGGCATTATTTCGACTATACTTTTTCTACCATTTTCTGGAATCTTTGGCGCACCCTTAAAAATGCTTTCCAGTTGTTTTTCGATGTTTTTAATGAACTCCATGCAGGAACCTCCTTATTGATACACTTAGCGTACTGCTAAGTGGTATCTTTTGGCAATATTGAAACTATTGGCTTTGATGTTGTAACTACTCGTTGTCGCCAGATTTGCCATTGGCATAGTAGACGTAACCTGCACCCGCTACAAGGACAACTAACAGTGCTACCACCCACCATTGTGCAGAACCTGAATCATCTTTATTTACTGTTGATGCCACTTGATCGGTAGCCGCATTCTTGTCGACCACACCACCGTTACTCTTATTCGAATCAGTGCCCGCAACTTGTCCACCACTGGTAGCGGTCGTTGTACTTGTATTGGTGGTAGCGCCCAATCCGGCTGCTGCCACGACCGTTAATGCCGACACATTACCATTTTTATCTACAAACCGAACTGCAAAATTTCGTTGACTTGAATCTGGTGAAGTATAGCTAAAACTTATCTTTTGGCCAGAAGTGACCGTTAGCGTACCGACTAAGTTACCGCTAGATGTATCTACACTCGTGGATGTGGAGGCGTAAACTTCGGCGCCTGCAACGTCACTACTGATAGGAGCGGTGAAGTTCAGCGTGTAACTGTTGCCGTTTCGCACTACTGATCCACTTGTACTTGACGAGCTAGGCGCTGTGGTGTCGACTACTACCGTTTTAGTTGCAGTAGTTTTGGTTTCAGCAATGGAAGTATTACTTGCTTTTACGAAGTAACTATAGCTACCGTCGGCCGGTACGGAAACCGCAAATGCACCCGACCCACCAGCTGTCACTGTTTGACTGCCAATGGATACACTGTTTTGAAAAGCTTCAATTGTGATGCTATTACTGGCGTCTGTCGACAATGTCGTAAATTGCAACTGGAAGTTTCGAGTGTTCATGCTGGTTGCTGGTGTTGAAATATCCACGTTCCAGAATGTCGATGCTGCTAGTACGAAGGCTGTTTGTGTTAAAACTGCTAAACTAACAATTAAACTTGAGATGAACTTTTTCATGCTCGACCTCCTTTCGAAGTACGGCGTCTTGTAACAAGAACGGTTATGGCCATCAAAAGGGCTGGCAATACGTACTGGTAGGTTGAAATTGGCGTTCCAGTGTTAACTAGAGTTGCTACGCCAAGCACTTGGGGTGCGCTTTTAGCTATTACAACCACGCTTGTACCAACAAATGGTGTGTCAGAGTGGCTTAAGTTACTTAGCACAGCCTCGGGATCATCACAGTGGCCAGGGCAGTTGTCGCCCTCGGCAAAAGCTGTGTCCGGATAAGTACCCGGCGAGACATCGTCCTCAATGATGGTTTGGTAGGTCAATGTCACTACCTCGCCAGGGATCATTGTTCCAACAATCCATTGGCCAATTCCACCAACGTAACCCGGATCGGTTGTTATCAGTAATGCTTTTAGGTCACCCCGAACCGATGAATTAGCTGTAAAGCTACCAGTTACGTAAGCAAAGTTTGCTGGTGCAACATCATTAACGACTACGTCACAAACCACTCCACTATCTTCAGGAACCGAAACTTTCAAGCTATAAGTAACGGTTGTGCCAACAGGTACAGGGTTTGGTTGATTGTTGGATTTTTGAAGGTTCAAAACTCCGTCGTGTACGTTGCCGATGTAGCAATGCACCACCTGGCCCGGATACAGGTAAACTGGGAAGTTGTCAGGATTCTGGCCTTCATCAACCTGTATATTGTTTAGACGAGCATCACGAATATTTCGATTGTTACACCAAATTCCGGATAGTTTCCAGCCTTCTTGGAGTTCTTCGCCAAGCCAATGAACTTGGTTGGTAGGAACATTGTAAAATGTGGTTGTGCCATCTTCGCCGGTAGTTTTGCTCCACTCGTCTAGATTAATCTGCCAGTCGGCTAGAGTTGGCTCGTCCAGATTGACATCTTTTATTCCGCCTTTGGGGTAACAATATGCTTGGTAATCT
>JBBTTS010000053.1:0-2709 GCA_038064135.1 Patescibacteria group bacterium
CTAAAAGACAGTGAAATTATAAATCAAATGCAAAGGATATTGGGGTTGATTGACTCCGGTCAAGAATTTGTTTTGGACGGTTTCCCTAGAACTAGTGAGCAAGCCGAATGGTTACTAAGCCAAGTAAAACACGGTCAGTTAAAAGCTACGGCTGTTATTCACATCACTCTCATGCCAGAAATTGCCCGTAGTAGACTATCTAGTAGGGGTAGAGTTGATGACAACAATTCAGCAGTCGAAGAAAGACTTATAATATATGAAAATACTGAACTGTCAATTATCAATAGTTTTAAAGAAGCTTCGGTTAAGATTATAGAAATTAACGGCGAGCTAGCTCCTGAAGAAGTTCACCAAGAAATTTACCGACAGCTCACATAAGGTAACTTTAGCCCGAATGAAACCAAAAACGGACCAAGAAATTGAATGGATGACAGAAAGTGGTCAAATGCTAGCCACAGTGCTTGATTTATTAATAACAAAAGCAGATATTGGGGTTACGCCCCGCCAATTAGCTAAGATTGCATCCAAAGAATTAAGAAAATTGGGTGGCAAGCCAGCTTTTCTAGGTGTTAGTAGTCAGGGTTTAACGGCAGATTACCCTGATGTTATCTGTATATCTGTAAACGACCAAGTCCAGCACAGCATACCAAATGATCGACAACTGACAGAAGGTGATGTGGTTAATTTTGATTTTGGTGTAAGCTATCGAGGCATGATTACAGATGCCGGGATAACTGTTGGGATTGGCAAAATTAATTCAGAAAATCAGCGATTAATTAACGCCACTGAACAAGCGTTAAAGCAAGGGATTGCTGTTGTACGTGACGGTACTCGGGTTGGTGATGTTTCAGCTGCAGTACAAAAAGTCCTAGATCAAAACAAACTTGGTATCGTTCGCGAGTTAGTTGGTCATGGTGTCGGTCATGAATTACATGAAGAACCAGAGATACCTAATTATGGAAAAGCAGGCCTAGGTCCTATCTTAAGAAGCGGGATGACAATAGCAATAGAACCTATTGCTAATCTTGGCTCTCGTCACATTTATGTTGATGTCGACGGTTGGACAATTCGAACTGAAGATAAATCAAATTCTGCACAATTCGAACACACTATTTTAGTTACAGAAACAGGCTCTATAATATTAACTAAAATCTAAGACCGAAATTTAAGAGCATTTATTGCCCACAAGCTAAGATAAGCAGTATACTGTCGTTATGCGCGAACAAAGTCCTGTCCACTATATTGGAATAGATATAGGTACTAGCACTGTTAGGTGTATCGTAGGCATGTCTGATCCGGACGATCCTAGCAAGATGTCAATTGTTGGCCATGGTAGCGCAAGGAATATTGGAATGAGAAAAGGGGTGGTAGTTCACCCAGATGATGTACACGAAGCCTTACTGGCTGCCATTACCGAAGCCGAACGTGTATCGGGTGTACATATTCATAATGCAACAGTCAACGTTAATGGTGCCCACATTGTTGGTCTAAATTCTAAAGGGGTGATCGCAATCTCTACGAATAACCGAGAGATAACTCCCGAAGATCGACTACGCGTAGAAGAAGCTGCGACAATTGTTCAACTCCCGGCTAACCGTGAAATTATTCAAGTATTTTCCAAGGGCTATCGTCTCGATGGGCAAGATAATATTAAAGACCCAGTTGGAATGCAGGGGGTCAGGCTCGAGGTCGATGCCCATATCGTCACGGCTTCATCGCCAAATCTTCGTGCTCTTGATAGTGTGCTAGAAAAAGCAAAAATTTATCCATCACACCACACAGTTTCGGCACTTGCTGCTGCTGAAGCTGTTCTTAATCGTCAACAAAAAGAGGCTGGAACCTTGCTTTTAGACATCGGGGCCGGAACAACTAATATCGTCGTAGTTGAGGACGGCGAGATTCAACACGTAGCAGTTTTACCCCTAGGCGGTATTCATATTACTAATGACCTAGCTATAGGGCTTAAAACCGATCTCGAAATAGCCGAAAAAGTAAAAGTAAACTTCGCAGGACTTGGTGAAAATGCCACTAGGCGCACCAGTATATCCCTACAACACTCCGGTGCTAGCCATACCTTTAGTACGACCGAAATTCAACTAATTACCGAGGCCCGTGTAGACGAGATTCTTGATTATGTTGACAAAGAGCTTAAAAAAATTCATCGCTCCCGTAAATTACCGGGTGGGGTTGTTATTGTGGGTGGAACAGCAAATTTGCCAGGATTGGCAGCTTTTACTAAAGAAAAATTGCAGCTTGCTGCCCGGATTGGACAATTACAATCCATGAGCGGTTTAATAGAGAGCGTAAAGGAACCGGCCTTCACAACATCTATAGGTCTTATGATTTTAGATATGCTGCTTGTCCCCTCTACTGTTAGTTTAAAAAAAAGATCACAAAACTCAAACTTCCTTGGCTCATTTGAAGGCTTATTTAAACGCCTTCGAAAGTAATTACGTCTAAACAGGGGTATTGCCGCATCTAACAACATCGTTTATACTCGATGCTAGTTAGGCAGTAATACGGGAGAAGTTAAGTCACATGTCACAACAAGTTGCACCAGCCATAGAAACATTTGCACGAATTAAGGTTATTGGGGTCGGTGGAGCAGGTGGAGCCGCTGTTAACCGGATGGTTGACGCCGGTATTGAGAATGTAGAATTCATTGCTGTCAATACCGATGCCCAGGCATTGCACCATTCAAAAGCATCT
>JBBTTS010000054.1:0-1501 GCA_038064135.1 Patescibacteria group bacterium
ATTGTTTTTGATTCACCTGGATTCATCGTCAATCGATGTCTTATAGGTGAAATTTGTAACCCGCTACCGCCCTCCGATCCTTGTGCGGCTACTGTTGTGAGTGGCAACAACGCTGCCAAAACTGCACCCACCGTCAATAGAATTCGTCTAATACTAGACATGCATACCCTCCTGATATCTATAGTTGCTTTATGCAGGCAGTATAACAAGGATGAGCTTTTTGACAAATAGATAGTGATTATTTCGCAACATTTTTAAAAGTTGGCGGTTGCAATATAAGTAGCAGTAGTAGTGTAAACTCCCGGTTCCTGACCGGCGGGTACATTGGCAATATAACTTATAGTAAAAATGGTAAATTCGGTAGAATTTGGCGATGAAGCAATAACACCGTTGGTATAACTAAATAAATTTGGTGAATTAAACGAGGCTGTAGGAGACCCAGTCCCCGGGCCGGTCGGGTTTTGGCCAACACTTGGGCTAGTATTAGCTCTTAAGTTAATGCCAAACTGACTATTGCCGACAATACTAGCTGCAGGTGTGCCTATGGGGTCGACAATGATATTACCAGAAGTGAGGGTTGTCCCAGATAAATAAAGTACATAGCCTGCAACGTCATTAGTAGCCGCAGACATTTGTGAAGTACCAGTTTTGGTAGAACTAGAGCTTAATTCACCAAGAGAAACTTTGTCGCCAATTGCAGATGTACAATCTCCACTAACAGTTACACCCACACAAAAAGTTAAATATGGCGGTACAAAAGCTTGCGCTCCAATTTGGCGGGCTGTACTAAACACTACAGCACCCTCGTCAGTACGTACCCCGCTTGCATCCGTAGAGGCATAAGTACTAATTCTTACATAAACAGATTGCTGAACTGCTGACGGGTTTGTAATGGTACCAAAAACATAGGTTACAGTTTGTGGTACTACAGCTCCGGCAACTCTGGTGATTATTAAATTATTGGTAGTAGAACTACCATGAACGCTAAATCCTGTAATGCCAATTTGACTTTGAATTGTTGCCGTAGATACATTTAACCCCGCAGGCGCGGTACATGCAGTTCCTACAAATGGAGTATTGGTGCAATATTCAAACTGGATGGACCCCAAAATGCCAGCTGTTGGAACTGTAAATTGATAACTGTGAGTTGTTACATTGCTAGCGACTGAAGTTCCTAATGTAATTGATCTGTTGGCTAGATCTGCCGCAGATACTGATTTATAAAATGTCAATGCCAAAGCAGGCACGCTCATGATGAGCAGTGCCTGCCAGGTGATGCAGATTCTACGAACGAATAGCCTGTAGCTGCGTGGGAACATTTGTAACCTAAAGACCCTTTACTTTAGTTAGAATTGTGGAGTAGCGATGAAGGTACTGACTACTGTGTACGTACCGGTTGGGGTAGTAGCGTTTGCAGTTGCACCATGTCGCAATTTGAGTATTTCATCGTCAACAACACCTGTGCTACTTATTAGAGCAGCAGCGGTTGCTGAGTCGTTCC
>JBBTTS010000055.1:0-5313 GCA_038064135.1 Patescibacteria group bacterium
ACTGCTAATAAGTCCGGCATCAAAAACCGTAAAGTTATCTATAGTGCTCCCCGAAATTTGTGCTAACTGATCGGTGAATATGTTTTCAGCTTTAGGTTTGATACTTCTAAAGCCGCGTAGTTTTGGCAGGCGCTGCATTAATGGGTTCTGACCACCTTCAAATCCTGGACGACGACGAGAACCAGTTCGGGATTTTTGACCTTTTGTGCCACGGCCAGCGGTTTTACCACGGCCAGCACTAATTCCACGGCCAACCCGAGACGATTTAGCTTTTTTAGCGGTAGTTAATTCATTAAATTTCATACTTTTACCTCTTTAGTTTTGGCAACAGATTTTACACTTTTTTTATCAGTTTGGGTAGTTATCCATTTAGAGGATGGTACTGCCGATTTTAGCGCATCGAGAGTTGCATAGGCGACATTAATTTTATTAGCTGATCCGAATGATTTAGAAAGTGCGTTATGAATTCCGGCTACTTCCAAAACCACCCGGACAGTTCCCCCGGCGATTAACCCTGTTCCTGCGGCAGCAGGTTTTATTAAAATTCTTGCACCCGAAACTTTTGCTTCTACATCATGCGGAATTGTGTCTTTGTATATCGAAATCTCGCTTAGATTTTTTTTGGCAACATCTGAGGCCTTACTAATTGCAGCTGTAACGTCTGCGCCTTTGGCAACCCCAATGCCTACTTTGCCTTTGTGGTCACCAACAATTACAAGTGCGCGAAATCTAAAACGACGACCGCCCTTAACTACACGAGCTACTCGGTCAATATGAACAGTCCGCTCGTCATATTGCTTTTCTTCAGTTTGGTCGGATTGGCGGCGATCGTGTCTTTTGTTATTATTTTGCCTGTGAAAATCAGCCATCTAAAACTCCAGTCCTTCATTACGAGCCGCATCGGCTAATGCCTTTAACCGACCATGGTAAAGCCTACCATTGCGATCAAAAGTTACCTTTTTAATCTTTGAGGATTTAGCCTTTTGGCCAATTGCTGTACCAACAATTTGAGCAATCTCAGTTTTAGTACCTGTTACATTCTTTTGACCGACACTTGAAGCATATACTAGAGTTTTTCCAGTTGAATCGTCTATAACCTGAGCTGTGACGTGATGATGGCTTATGAAAACCGTTAATCTTGGACGGTGGGTTGTACCAATAACAGTCTTGCGAATCTTTGCTTGTCTACGCGCTTTAGACTGGTTTTTTAATTTAAGGCGATGCATGACTATTTCTCCTTGCCTGACTTACCGCTTTTGCGAATAATTCGCTCGTCGACATATTTTATACCTTTACCTTTGTATGGTTCGGGTTTTTTTAATGATCTAATCTCGGCAGCTACTTGTCCAACTTGTTGTTTACTGATTCCTGAAACTGTAATAATGTTTTGGTCTACGCTTACTTGTACGCCTTCTGGAATTTTGTAGTTTACTTCGTGGGAAAATCCAATATTAAATTTTACAGCTTGGCCAGCTAACGCTACACGATAACCGACACCATTTAGTTCGAGCTTTTTAGTGAAACCTTCGGTGACACCAATTACCATGTTGTTTATTAGGCTTCGCGCCAGTCCATGACGAGCACGATTTTCTGCTTCGTCATTGACTCTGGTTACTGTTAGTTGACCAGCTTCTTGATTGACTTTTATGCCAGGCAGAGTAAATTGCCGCAAAGAACCTTTTGGACCTGCGACAGTTATATTATCTGCGTCGACAGTAATTGTCACACCACTTGGGACCATTATTGGTAGTTTTCCTATACGACTCATTATTAATCCTTAACCTTTAATAAACCTGACAAATTAATTCGCCACCGATTCCACTCGTTTTGGCTTTAATTCCTGTCATCATGCCCTTAGATGTCGATATGATCACAATCCCACGACCACGTTTTACAATTGGTATGGCGTCAGCTGATACATACTGTCGGCGTCCGGGTGTACTTATTCGTTTGATCTCGGTAATTTTGGCATTGGTGTGTGGCTTAAAAATACTGATGTGCAGGGTTTTATTTATACCTTTGCCGTCTGTAGTCACACTTTCTACAAAACTATTTTCGGCTAGTAATTTTGCTACCGCTTCTTTTACTTTAGAGTGCGGCAGATCGATCTCGTGCTTTGAAACAGCGATTGCATTGCGAATTCGAGCAAGCATATCGGCTATTGGGTCTGTTGTTGTTACTGACATAATTCTTGCTCCTTTCTTACCAACTTGATTTAGTTACGCCAGGGATTTCACCCTTGCTAGCGTGTTCACGAAAACTTATACGACTGAGCCCGAAGTGACGCATGTAACCATGCGGCCTGCCGGTTTCGGCACACCGATATTTTTTACGGGTGGGCGACGAATTGCGCGGCAGCAGATGCAGCCCGTCACGGTCTCCGGCTTTTTTTAACTCCAGACGTCGTTCGGCATATTGCACGGCCATTTTCATTCTTTTTTCATCGCGGACAACCGCTGATCTCTTTGCCATTATCTAACTCCTTCTTTCTGAAAAGGCATTCCAAACTTTTCTAGTAGTGCTTTAGCGTGTGAGGCTTGTAGTGTGTTAATTGCCATGACAATTTGTAAACCGTGTGATGTAGTTGTTTCATCGAAACTTAATTCTGGGAAAACAGATTGGTCAACAAAACCTAAGCTGTAGTTACCTTGCTTATCGAAGGCCTTGATCTTTACTCCGTGAAAGTCACGAAGTCTCGGTAAAACAATATTTATTACTCGATCCATGAACTCGTACATTCGCTCGTCTCTTAATGTAACTTTTAAACCAATTTTATTGCCTTCACGCAACTTAAAGCTAGCTATAGATTTTTTAGCAAGAGTTTCGACTGGACGCTGGCCGGTTATCTTAGTAAGAGTGTTAGTGGCTACTTCAAGAAGTTTTTTATCGTCTTTGGCTTGCCCTAAACCAACATTTACAACGATCTTTTCAATTCTGGGTACCTGGTTGATGTTCTTCAACTCAAGCTCTTTTAGCAGTTCCTGGCGGTATTTTTCCATGTAAAGATTTTTAAGTCGCGATTGGCCTATACTTTGAGTTATTGCAGTTGTTTTTGTAGCCATTACTTCATCTCCTTGCCAGAACTTTTCAGTATCCGGACTTTTGCACCACTAGCGTCAACTTTGTAACCAATTCGGCTTGGCTTTTTCTTAACTTCATCGTATGCCCCAACCTTACTTACAGCAATTGGTTTGGTGATTTCTACTATTCCACCCTGTGGGTATGCTTTATTAGGCTTAGTGTGGCGTTTTGCAATGTTTATACCTTCAACCGTTACCTTATTTAAAGTAGGGTGCGTAGTTAATATTTTTCCGGTTTTGCCCTTGTGTTTACCGCTACGAATCATTACTGTATCGCCTTTTTTGAGCCGGATTTTAAAAACAGGACTTTTCATTACAAAACCTCCGGCGCTAAGCTAATAATTTTGCTATAGCCAAGGTCGCGAAGTTCGCGGGGAACTGGTCCAAAAATACGAGTAGCTTTTGGCAGTTTATCTTCACCGATTATTACAGCCGCGTTGTCATCGAATGCAATTGTTGAGCCATCTTTCCGAACTATACGGTTTTTTGTTCGCACAACAACTGCCCTCACGACTGATTTTCGCTTAACTGTACCTGTAGGGTTAGCTAGCTTTACTGTTGCCACGATCTCATCGCCTACACGAGCATATCTACGCCGCGTCCCGCCGAGCACCCTTATGCATAAGATTTCTTTTGCGCCAGAATTATCGCAAACACCTAGCCGCGATTCTTGCTGAATCATTCCGAGCTCTCCTTTTGTTGTGTCTTTTCTGGCTGGCTTTCGGGCTCGGTATGGCGGATGACGGCTCGTTCGATTATGCTGTCCAATTTGAAGTGTTTACGTGCACTGATTGGCCTTGTTTCACTAATAACAACCTTATCACCAATTAGGGCTTTGTTTTTTTCATCATGAGCCATAAATTTCTTACTTATAGAATATCGTTTTTTATATAGTGGGTGTGTTTTATCAGTTCGAACTGTCACGACTATAGTCTTGTCAGCTTTGTCAGACGAAACAACACCAGTTAAAGACTTCGCCATTTTAAATGTTCTCCTTTGCTAATTGTTCTCCGAGCACTGTCAACATTCGAGCCAGATCACGACGTTTTAGTCGTACAAGTCGAACATTTTGGACTTCACCCATGTGTATTCTTCGCTTTAGTTCAGCAATTTCGTCACGCAGGCTAGAGCTTTGTGACGTCAAATCGGTAGTTGAAAGTTTACGAATGTCTACAATTTTCATGCTAGACCTCCTCTTTCACGATAAATCGTGTTTTAATAGGCAGCTTATGGCTTGCTAGTCGCATTGCTTCACGGGCAACATCTTCACTTACACCTTGCATTTCAAACAAAATAGTCCCTGGACGAACTTTAGCTACAAAAAACTCTGGATTCCCCTTACCGCTGCCCATTTTTGTGCCCAGTGCTTTGCGGCTGACTGGAATGTGCGGAAAGATACGAATCCAAATTTTACCGCCACGTTTGATATAACGCGTCATGGCTTGACGAGCTGCTTCTATTTGCCGCGAAGTTATCCGTTCTTGATCCATAGCTTGAAGCGCAAAACTGCCAAAAGCAATGTAGTTACCCTTACTGGCAACACCACGGACGCGGCCTTTGCGGACTTTTCGGTGCTTAGTTCTGCTGGGAATTAACATGTCTAGCTCACTTCCCCTTTGTAAATCCAAACTTTAATTCCAATAAGTCCAGCGCCAGGATACTGAGCTGTACAACGGTGAAAATCAATATCAGCACGTAGAGTGTGTAGTGGCACGCTGCCTTGAACCTCTTTTTCGCGGCGTGACATTTCCGCACCGCCTAACCGTCCGGATAGTTGGACTCTGACGCCCTTAGCTCCGGCTCGCATAGTTGCCGCAGCTGTGGATTTCATTGCTCTACGAAACGCTATTCTTCGTTCTAGTTGTTGGGCAATATTTTCGGCCACTAGTTTTGCGTAAAGTTCTGGTTTTTTAATTTCTTCGATATTAACTCTTGCCGGAAATCCGTAAATTTTTTCTATTGCAGCTTTTAATTCTTGTGCTCCGGTACCACCACGACCAATTACTACACCGGCTTTAGCTGTGCTAATAGTTACCGAAACTAGATTCGGTGATCGTTCGATGTCAACTTTATTAACTGAACCACGCGTACCAACTTTGGTTGTAATCAACTTTCTGACGGCCAAATCTTGCTGCAAGAAATTTACATAATCTCGTTTATTAGCAAACCATTTGCTTCGCCAATCTTTGTTGACCTGAAGACGCATGCTAATTGGATTTACTTTCTGACCCAT
>JBBTTS010000056.1:0-6253 GCA_038064135.1 Patescibacteria group bacterium
ACATCGCCATTGAGCGAAACTGCACCTGTTCCAGTACCAAATGTGCCGGCACCGCTCTGTAAAAAGTTCCCACTAGCCTGAGAATATCCAGTCACACCACTAATAGCTCCAGCACTACTAACATCGAAATTCGTTGAATCTATTACTAGAGGTGCAGATCCGCCACCAATCGTCACAGTTCCAGTACTACTACCGGTGTTTATATTGGTTGCAAAATTGCTAGATGCGTTAATACTTGCTGTTGCACCAGTTACGGTTATACCTAGTTGACCTGTAATTAGTTGGGCAATTGTTAAGGCACCACTATTCGTCGTGGTCAGGCCAGTTCGACCTATTGTTACGCCAGTTGTATTTGCAGTTCCAACACTGATAGTGCCGGCTGTCCCAGTAGCAGTTCCAACATCTATGCTAATATTCCCAGAATTCGATGTACTTCCAGCGGCATTACCAGAGGCAATTGACACATTTCCAGAATTGGTTGATGCTGCATTTGTATTATTAGATGCCACCCCAAGAGCCGTACCAGCTTTGAAAGCATACGGCACAGCTGTTAATTTAATTCTTGGGGTCATTTCGCCATCCCACGTGGGTGCTCCGCTACCGCCAATATTCATAGATAGCCACATCTCTTGGTCCCAATTAATCGAACCAAACGCTGTAACACTAGCTAGATTTACGCTAAAATAACCATTCGTTAGCGTGACCTTATTACCACCAGTACGTGTTTCTACCCATAAACAATTTGCATCACCAGCGCATGAACCTTGGCTTGAGCCCGAAGAACTTGAAGCATCGAATATTTTAAACTCGATGTTGTATGTCCCGTCTGCTACCAAGGATCCAGAAGAATTAAGTAGTCTTGCCTGAAAATTTAATGTACTAGAAGTAGCAGCATCAACATTTTGCGGTTTCAATACTACCGAAGTAATTAGCACAATTAGTAGTAACGCAAAAATACCCGCAAGCAACCTCTTAAGGTATGCGGGCTTATCACCTAGCAAATAGCTAGACTGACTAGATTTTCCGTTTTTAACCATGCTTTTTTGGATTTGTTTTGACTTTGTCTGTTTTGTGGTTTTGACAAAATCCTACTAAACAGTATTTACTCTTATACCTTCTGGCTCAAGTGTAATTAAGTAAGTTGGTGCAAAAAACTTACTCAATATTTATAAATAATTAATGCAAAGAATCGAGATATTAATTAATGATTAATTTACAACAATATGGTTATACTGATGTTATTTATATCTTACGGGACTATTATTAACTGTTGTTAATAATTTAACATTATTGCAGTATACAACATTTATCCACAGTTTTTATCCACAGTTTCATTATTATATTCTAAGGAAGTATTGGTGCAGGTGGGTTTATTGTTGCATTTACAGCTGCTTTTGACCATCTAAATTCACCGCTAGAGTATGTATTACAGGTTGAATAAGCTGCCAATACTATTGGGCATAGGTGTAAACCATCGTATGATCGAATTTGTATTTTTCCATCCAAACCACACCCCTGAGTAGAAGTTTCTGTGCTAAGACAGTTTTTGTATTGGGTGTATTTGCCGTTATTAGAAAGTGCGTTTCGCACTGCGGGTGAAATACTTACGCCATGGTAAAGACCCGCAATCTCTTGAGCGATTATGTGTAACTGATTAAGTGAATTATTTCTGGTGGTGTCCTGGACTGGAGGTGCTTTTAGAAATACAACCTTTGCGCCTGTAGAGGTAACTTGTTGGTAAAAATTACTTAAATCTGCTCTATATTTATCATAATAGGCTTGAGTACCCATGGTTAGCTGGTTGCCATTACCATCATTGACACAACCAGTTACACTAATGTTACCCATGGTAGATATCGCCACTATTGATGGCTGGTAAGTTGCCAGATCTGCAGGAAGCCAAGTAATCCAATCGCAGGGTGCGGTACCACCCCATGCTCGTACAATGTGTGACCAACCATTCTTTGTAGCTGAATATTCTGTCACCTTAAATCTTGGCTCCATCGTGACTGAATCACCGTAAATTAACGCTTTTTTAGCAACTAAAGATTCAGCTGTTTGTTTTGGTAATAAACTAAATAACGTAGTGAATGACACAAGGCTAATCACAGCAACAAGCCATGTGCGTTTAATCGCAGTAACCCACATTTCAGAGGCAAGTTGTTTGGCTTTTTTCGACTTTGTTTGTACGCTACGATTTGATGATCTTTTGTTTTTTATTGTAGTATTTTTTACTTTTTTCATAATCTTTCCTGTTTTGTTAACAGATTAAATATAGTGGAATTTTATTATAAAATAATAATGAAGTCAATCATCTTGATGTTGTAATTAATAAAATAAGCTTTTTTATTTAGGCTATTTTTTTAACTAATAGTTTGCTTAGACTTTGACGATGACCGCGTACTTTGTGGACGCGTTTCTTTGGTTTGTACCTAATAGCTAGGACTTTTTCGCCCTTAATTTCTTGATCAATGATATCAAGCGTAACTTTAGAATCCTTAAGGTTTGGGTTACCAATTTTTACATCTTTTTCTTCTATGACTAATAGAGGTTCTGTAACTATGGATTTTTGAGAACTACTAATTCTGTCAACTACTAATTCTTGACCTTCAGTAACTAGGTGTTGTTTTCCCTGTATTTGAATTATTGCTTTTTTCATAAATCTTTGGACATTTCTTGATTCTATCTTAATTTGTAAAATAATTCTAACAGATAAGACCATTAATGTAAAGTATAGTTTAACCTGTTATTCTTATACATTCTTACTTTCTTAAGAGTAAGTATAAGCCAACACTTCGCCCTGTAGTGGCAGTGGTACGCCTTCCCAGTATTTCGACAATGAACCATCATCTTGTCTTGCGAGTATGACCGGGTAGCTTACTATTCCATATAGTTCTGCTAAATCGGCTCCTGCTCTGTCTTCTAGCGAGACTAGTTCGCAAGCAGCAGTTGGGTTTTGTCTTAAAACATCATGCATGAACTCTTCACAGACCCGTGCGTGATCAGACAAGGGGTGGTATAAAACAGTAATCTTCATTATTTTAGTCTAGCATAACAATTTGATGATTTATTTTTAGCTACATCCAGTCGTGGAGCCGCACGAAGTACAAACATAACAACTACCGGCTTTTTGCGTTTGGTTACCGCAGTTAAAGCAAAGCGGTGCCGTGTCATCGTTATTTTTATTTGATTTGTCGGAAATGTTTTTAGTTATTTCTAATGTTGGTGCTTTTAGATCCATCGACTGTTGAGGTTTAGTTTTTTCTGTTACTTTTTCTATTTTTTGAGTTGATTCAAGTAAACTAGTCTGTTCGATTGGCATGTCGTCTATCGACGCTAGTCCGAGTTCAAGACGATCGTCAAATGAAAGATAGGTGTGGGCGAGTTTTCTAAAAATATAGTCCATTAGGGATGATGCCGTTCGAATATCTGGATCGTCGGTTATGCCAGCAGGTGCAAATGACATACTAGTAAATGATTTTACGTAATCTTTAAGCGGTACACCAAACTGTAGCCCATGACTCACAGATATAGCAAAAGCGTCCATGATGCCGCGCAGAGTTGATCCCTGTTTAGCTACATTTATAAATAATTCACCAGGAGTTCCGTCGTCAAACTCTCCAACCGTTATATAGCCATGACTGTCTGATACCCTAAACGAAAAGGTTTTGGCCACACGCATACGCGGCAGTTCGCGGCGAACCGCGCCAATAATAACAATCTTATCTGACGCATCTACGCTTTGGGGTTCTATTTTTTCGGAAGATTCTTTTTTAGCCATAGCGAGTGGTTGTGCCACTTTACAATTATCCCGATAAATAGCTACTGCTTTTAGACCTAATTTCCAAGATTCAATGTGTAACTGCTCAACATCTTCGACAGTTACGTCTTCAGGCATGTTAACGGTTTTACTAATGGCACCAGAAATAAATGGCTGAACGGCTGCCATCATTTTAACGTGGCCCATATAACTAATTGGATTGTCTCCCATAGAACACGCAAATACATCTTTATGGTCCACCTTTAGGTGGGGTGCATCAATTATGGTCTTTTCAATATCTATATAATCTATGATGTCGTCTATTTGAACCTTGCTGTATCCCAAGGCTTTTAAAGACCTAGGAACTGTTTGGTTAACGATACTCATCGTACCGCCCCCTACTAGTTTTTTGATTTTTACAAGACCAAGATCAGGTTCTATGCCAGTAGTGTCACAGTCCATCATTAAGCCAATCGTACCCGTGGGTGCGAGAACACTTGCCTGCGAGTTGCGGATTCCATAAAGCTCACCAAATTCAACAGCTTCATCCCATGCAGTTGCTGCTGCCTGAAGTAATTCTTCGGCTACCCAGCCAGCATTTATCTTTGACACTTCGCTTCTATGCATCTGGATAACATCTAGCATTCCTTCACGATCTTTATGGAAACCAGCAAAAGGACCAACTCTTCGTGCCAGACGTGCACTTGTAGAGTATGCTTGGCCGGTCATGAGTGCCGTTATAGCGGCAGCCTGTGCTCTTCCTTCATCTGAATCATATGGCAAGCCCTGAGCCATTAATAAAGCGCCTAGATTGGCGTAGCCCAATCCCAGTTCGCGGTAAGCTTTGGCGTTTTTTGTAATATTCTCGGTTGGATATTCACTATAACCAACCAAAATTTCTTGAGCTGTGAATACTAATTCAACAGTATGCCTAAAGGCGGCGATATCAAATGTGTTGTCTTCTTTTAGGTATTTTAATAGATTGATCGAAGCTAAGTTGCAAGCTGAGTTATCTAGATGCATGTACTCACTACAGGGATTACTAGCATTAATACGGCCTGCGTTAGGCGTAGTGTGCCATTTATTAATTGTCGTGTCGAACTGCATACCCGGGTCAGCACATTCCCATGCTGCCTCTGCGAACTGATGAAAAATATCTCGAGCCCGAACAGTTTTAACTGTTTTATTATTTTTAATTGCTTTTAGGTCCCAGTTTTCATCGTTTATGACGGCATTCATAAATTCATCTGTTACTCGCATAGAATTATTGGCATTTTGATATTGAACAGAGAACGAATCTTTACCATCAAGAGTCATGTCAAATCCAGCTGCCTCTAGAGCCCTTGCTTTTCGTTCTTCGATGGCCTTGCACCAAATAAACTCAATAATATCGGGGTGATCGGCATTTAATATGACCATTTTTGCGGCTCGCCTAGTCTTACCGCCACTTTTAATCGCTCCAGCGGATGAGTCAGCGCCGCGCATAAAGCTTAATGGGCCCGATGCAGTGCCAGCACTCTTGCCTAGTTCCTCTAATGAAGACCTGATGGTACTAAGGTTGATCCCCGAGCCAGAACCACCCTTGAAAATCATTCCTTCTTCTTTATACCAATTTAAAATTGAAGGCATTGTGTCTTCGACCGCTAATATAAAACAAGCACTAGCCTGCTGGGAACGCTCCAACGCACCAATATTAAACCAGACTGGCGAATTAAAAGCGGCTCGTTGTGTAGCTAATATAAACTTTAATTCCTCCTTAAAATCCTCAGACTCGACCTCTGTTTCAAAATAACCTTCTTGTAGGCCGTGTCGAGTTATAGTGTCGACAACTCGGTCTATAAGTTGCTTAAGGGAACTTTCACGACCCTTCGTACCGGGTGTACCGGTGAAGTATTTTTGTGCCACAATATTGATGGCATTTAACGACCAACCCTCTGGAAATTCAACACCTTTTTGCTCAAATACCGGCTCACTGGTCACTGGGTTAATTATTGCGGAATCTTTTTTTGACCATTTAAGTACTTCGTAACCTTTAGATTTTTGATCTGTAAAAAAACGACTTTGACTTAGAAGTGTTGCTTGACCCATAATACCCCTCACTTTATTTAGATTAATGTTTTATTTTGTATTGTTCTATTAAAGCCTTTGCTCCAACCACCCCCAATGTATCAATCAATTTTTGGCTTTATTTAGTTTTAATAATGTTTGTTAAGAATAAGATACTAACTGAATATTTCTTTGAAAAATATTATTTAGATTTTTCTTGCTTAAAGTTAGAAAGCTCCCTCTCAAAGCTTTCGATGTCACGAAAACGTCTGTAGACACTGGCGAACCGAACATAAGCTACCTCGTTAAGATCGGCTAGTCTATCCATAACCATGTCACCTATCCTTGAGGTACTAACTTCTTGATCACCTAAATTAGAAAGCTGAAGTTCGATATCGTGAACCAAGCGTTCTAATTGCAGTGCTGTTATGGGTGTTTTTTCGCAGG
>JBBTTS010000057.1:0-4686 GCA_038064135.1 Patescibacteria group bacterium
CACCTACACTCTCCTTGAAGCAGCTCGTAGATACAAGAAACGCTTTCACCATATCTCTACTGACGAAGTATACGGTGACCTTGAACTGGATGATCCAAATAGGTTTACAGAGGCCACAGCTTACAACCCCTCCAGCCCATACTCAAGTACCAAAGCAAGTTCAGACATGTTAGTGAGGGCATGGGTGCGGAGCTTTGGAGTGCAAGCAACCATCAGCAACTGCAGTAACAACTATGGACCATATCAACATGTTGAAAAATTTATACCAAGACAAATTACCGAAATTTTGGAAGGCAGAAAGCCTAAACTATATGGTAGTGGTGAAAATGTGCGCGATTGGATTCATGCCGAAGATCATTCCTCTGCGGTGTTAGCCATCCTCGAAAACGGTACAATTGGTGACACTTACATGGTTGGCGTAAACGGTGAAAAAAATAATAAAGATGTTGTGAAGTTAATATTGAAACTCATAGGAAAAGATCCAAATGGCTATGATCATGTCAACAATCGCCCGGGCCACGACATGCGCTACGCGATCGATGCCAAAAAATTGCACTCACAACTTGGCTGGAAACCAAAGTTTACCAATTTTGAAGCAGGCCTAAAAGCGACTATTAAGTGGTATTCCGATAACCTGAATTGGTGGAAACCTCAAAAAGCCGCGACAGAAGCTAAATATAAAGCGAGGGGGCAATAGTGGCAGCTACAACGGAGTTTACGTCACACAAGACGGATATCCCGGGTTTGATTTGGTTTGACGTTACACGCATTGAGGACGACAGAGGATGGTATCAGGAAAATTTCCAGAAAGCCAAACTAGTCGCTGCTGGCCTGCCTGCATCATTCAACCCTGTACAAAATAATATATCGTACAACAAAATGCGAGGTGTCATACGCGGCTTTCACGCCGAACCTTGGGACAAATATATTTCGATTATCAGCGGCAAAGTTTTTGTTTCTTATGTCGACCTCCGCGCTGGTGAATCATTTGGCAGAACTGCGAACCTTGAACTTGACAATTCTAAGGCAGTTTTTTTGCCAAGAGGTGTTGGTAACTCATTCCAGACTCTTGAGGGCGACACATACTACCTATATTGCGTAAATGATTTCTGGAGTTCCAAGCTGTACGACAAATACTTATTTGTGAACTTAGCAGATCCTGATATCAACACACCCTGGCCTTTTCCGCTCGAACAATCAGTTATGTCCGACCGTGACAAAAGCCATCCATTTCTTAAAGATATACAGCCATTCAGGACCGACAATGGATGATTCGTCAATATTTATAATTGGAGCAAACGGACAACTTGGCACTGCGCTGCGCCAAAAATACCCAAATGCTAAAAGTGCTGATATCAAGGAACTAGATATAACAAATAAAGAATCTGTTGATACTTTTGACTGGACAGGCATAAAAACTATCCTGAATGCTGCCGCCTATACGAATGTTGATGGTGCAGAAACACCAAATGGCCGCGTCATCGCCTGGGCCGTGAACGCTGTAGCTATAGGCAACCTCGTAAACCCTGCCCGGAGAAATGGTATGACTATTGTCCATATTTCAACAGATTACGTATTTGATGGCACAAAAATACCACACGATGAGGGTGAGCCATTTAGCCCCCTTAGTGTTTACGGAGCAAGTAAGGCAGCAGGCGACTTAATTGTAGCCGGGATTGACGAGCATTACATACTTAGAACTTCCTGGGTAATTGGTGAAGGCAAAAATTTTGTTAGGACAATGCTTGAACTTGGCAAAAGTGGTATATCGCCAACCGTTGTGTCGGACCAAACTGGTAGGCCAACTTTCACATCCGAATTAGTTCGTGCAATCGACCACTTACTAACCACCAAAGCACCCTTCGGTACTTACAATGTCAGTAATGCCGGCAAAATCATTAGCTGGGCGAACCTTGCACGTAAAATATTTGAAATTGCTGGATATGACGGAATCCTAGTAACCGACGCTACATCTCAAGAATACTTTGCAAGCAAACCAGGTGTCGCGCCTCGTCCTATACAGGGCGCACTAAATCTTTCAAAAATCCAATCAACTGGCTATAAATCTAATGACTGGCAAAGTGAATTACGTAGCTATATAAAGGAAGATGAATCAAAATGAAAGGAATTATTCTTGCCGGCGGAAGCGGCACCCGACTTTACCCAATTACGAAAGGAATTAGTAAACAGCTCATACCTATTTACGACAAGCCGATGATTTACTACCCATTGAGCACGCTGATGATGGCAGGCATTCGCGATATTCTCATCATTACCACCCCACACGAGCAAGATGGCTTCAATCGATTGCTAGGAGATGGGAGCGATTGGGGAATTAACATCTCTTATGCTGTGCAGCCATCACCAGATGGTCTAGCTCAAGCATTCATTATCGGAGAAAAATTTATCGGTAGCGACAAGGTAGCTTTAGTACTTGGCGACAACATCTTCCATGGAGCAGAGCTCGACGAATCACTGAAGACCTGTACTGATCCCGACGGTGGCATTGTATTTGCTTATCAAGTTTCCGATCCAGAACGATATGGGGTCGTTGAGTTTGACAAACGAATGCAGGCAGTCTCTATCGAAGAAAAACCAAAATTACCTAAAAGTAACTACGCAGTTGTAGGTCTTTATTTTTTTGACAATGATGTGGTAGAAATTGCAAAGAACATTAAACCGAGTGAACGAGGTGAACTCGAAATTACCACCATTAACGAACACTACTTAAAAAGTAGTAAACTCAAAGTTGTGCCGATGGATCGAGGTTCAGCCTGGTTAGATACAGGAACATTTGAAAGCATGAATGACGCCAGTGAATTCATTAGGGTTATCGAAAAACGCACCGGGTTAAAGATCGGTTGCCCCGAGGAAGCGGCATATAAACAAGGATTTATAGACAAAAACCAGCTCTATAGATTAGCCCAAGGCCTCATAAAAAGCGGATATGGTAAATATCTGCTTAAGATTCTAGAAGCCTAGACAAACTCAAACGTCAGACCTAATTATTGATATGTTAAAATTTCTTCAGGCTTATGTATATTAAAGGTGTCTTTAGAAACCATTCATATAAAATTGTAATATTATATACCCTAGCAGTGACATTCTGGATGCTGACGTTACCCAGACAAGCGATGGCAGCAACTTTTATCGTGAGCAACACTAATGATAATAATGCGGGATCTTTTCGAGAAGCAATTAATCAAGCTAATTCGAATCCCGGTACAGACACTATCACGTTTAATATCCCCGCCAACTGTCCACAAATTATCCCAACTAACGCATTGCCACCAATCAATTCTATAGTCTCTTCACCCGTCATTATAGACGCCACAACTCAATCATGCGATATTGGCTCCATCGACTCTCCCAATGTAGAGCTAAGTGGCAACGGAGCCGGAGCTGCAGCACGTGGTTTGTATATCAGCGGTAACGGAGCAGGGAGCACGGTTAGAGGACTTATTATTAATCGTTTTAGCGCTCAAGGGATCTTTATTGACACAGGTAACGTTACAATTGTCGGAAATTATATTGGCACTACAGTCGATGGTATGAATGACGCGGGTAATGGGGGTGATGGGTTAGCCATTTTTTCCGGTACGTCTCTCGCAAGCGCAACCGGTAATGTTATCGGCGGGACTACTTCTGCTGATCGTAATATTATTTCCGGAAATGACGAAAACGGTATTGGCGTCACTACCCAGGATGGAGGTAATGCCAGCAATAATTTAATTAAAGGCAACTATATCGGCACAAACTCTGCCGGAACAGCAGTCATATCAAATACTGGCGACGGTTTACTTATTAACCATTCTAGCGTAGCTGCCGCCAATGCAACCGGTAATGTTATCGGCGGGACTACAGGCACAACACCAGACGGATCATGTTCGGGAGCGTGCAATCTTATTTCCGGCAATGGCGCTAATGGTATTGGGCTTTGGCATGGTGGCGTAAGTGGAACAGTTGTGTACGGCAATTACGTGGGAACAAATGTTTCTGGAACATCCGCAATACCAAACGGCAATATTGGCATAGAGGTTAATGAAGCCCCCAACAACACCGTAGGTAGTACTACACCAGCTGGCCGAAATATTTTTTCTGGAAACGGTGGTGCTGGCGTTTTCCTGACCGGCGCAGCAGCAACTGGTAATGTAATACAGGGCAACTACATCGGCACAAATTCCGCAGGCACCGCCGGTGTTGGTAATGTAAAAATGGGAATTGGCGTTGGTGCATCGCCTAATGCGGTTGGCGCAAACAGTAATCTTATCGGTGGGTCAACAGGTACTACGCCTGGTGGCGCTTGTACTGGTTCATGCAACCTTATTTCTGGAAATGGCCAAAATGGTATTTTTATGTCTGGTACCGAAAGTCAGGGACATATTGTTAAAGGCAACTATATCGGTCTTACTGCTACAGGCAGCAATTCGATTGGTAATACACTCGATGGCATTGGTCTACTTAACACCCCAAATACACAAATTGGCGGCTCTACCCCAAACGAACGCAATCTTATTTCTGGAAATGGTGGTAGTGGAGTAATTGTGGCTGGTAATGCGGCTACAGGCAACCGAATTGAGACTAACTATATTGGCATGACAATGGCTGGAACTTCACTTGGGAATGGTGGTAGTGGCGTTGCCATTTCGTCGGCTACGGACACAGCCATATTGAGCAACGGCATTG
>JBBTTS010000058.1:0-33556 GCA_038064135.1 Patescibacteria group bacterium
CAGTGAAGTTGGTTTTTGCGTCAAACTTGCAAACAAAAATTTCGAAGCCAACGAATTATTGTCTGACAACGCTAGATATTTTTGATACGCGCTTCGACTTTTGAGTTCATCGGCTCGATATTCGGAAGCTAACTTATTATTAAATTCGTACTGTGATGTACCGGCGACGCTTAAAATTGCACCAGAGGTACGGCTTGCAGCTTCGGCAGTAGCCGAAGCACCAATTAGTATACAGTTCATTGGCAAGCCACCCGTGTTTTCGCTACCGTCAGCACAGGGCAGTGCGCCAACCCACTTAGTAACTTTTTCGGCCAAAAATCCCATGAATTCACCAACCAAGTTTTCAGCACCAGTTGATTTCATAATCGCCCCTACAACTGGACCAATAACTTTTTCTGCTAAGCCGCTTACAAAGTTGCCAATAATACTGTTTCTTACACTGTCATAAGCACTTAAGGCTGCGCCAATTGGCCCATTGCCAATAAAACTATTCCAGGCATCCTGAAAACCCGATGTTCTATTACCGCCATTTGGTTTTTGGAAATCACACAGTGGAACATAATCACCTCTTTTGAACTCTGAAGTACTAGAGCAATTATCATCACTTTGTGCACTAACAACATTTGGGGGCTGTTTGGCGATTGCCGTCAAATAAGCTTCACTATTTTCAAACCCCTCCAAATACTCTACGGCTGCGCCGATTTGAGCCGGATCTGCCTCACCACTTTTAGCTTGGTCGGCCATCGTTAAAAACGCTGCAGATGCCGTCATCGCTGACGTAACACGAGCCGTGCGAATTAATTTGTCCATTCTGCTTTGGCCCGAGGAATCAGTCTTGAACAATTTATTGACTCCGTTCAATTTGTCCAAAATAGAAATTAATACGTTTCCTTTACTAATAAGGTCGGTGACAATTTTTTTAGCGATTCTGGTTCCGGCTGTACCTGCGCCTTCTTCGGCTAATTCTTCGGCGGTGGCCTTGGCGGCGCCTTGTACAGCCTCATCAATTACATTACGAGCATCGGTGCCATCGACCGGGACATCTCTTGTGACGGTATTTCCATCACCATCCACGGTTGTTTCTGAAACTGTATCACCCGGCCTAGTTTCTCCGGTAAGATCCCCAGCAGCATTACGATTATCGGCATGATTTGGGTCGCTAGCCGCAGGGCATTTTCCCAAGGCAAATAAACATTCAATAAATTTTAAGATTCTGGAACTTTCGGGCAGTACTTTACGGATAAATTTTTGTCTAAATTCCAATGTTTTATTCTCTACTTTCGTACGTGTTTTATCAAAAAAACGCCAATCACGCACACCTGTCATATTGGCAATATCTTTTCTGACGTGCCTGCGTTTACGAAAACTTAGTGCGTGAGTATTTTCACGGACAATCCGCTTTATTTCTTTTCGGCCGACCTTGTCGTTATCGAAAACTTTTGTTTGAACATGGGTATCTAGTTTAGTTCCAAGCCTTTTAAGTTCACCAACTTCGTTGTTCCTGATTTTATTTATGTCAATGCCTTCAGCCGCCAAACTGAAACCACTGCCTTGCCCGTCGATAGTAACTAGCTGTACAAAGCCAGACTTTAGCTTCGGTGGACCATTAGGGTTGTTGGGGTCAACTTCAAGTACGCTTGTAAATTTAATGCCGTGTTTATCAAAAAGTTCTTTCTCGAAACTACTGGTTCGCATTGTACGATACCAATCGCGGCCAGGGTTGTCGGTATCTACACGATTTGCTCTGAAAAATAAATTATTTTGATTGGGGTCGGTATTTCCTTCAATTTCTGTTAAACGCAGCTGCAAATAACTTCGAAACCAGCGATCCGAACGGCGATCGAAACTGGCGTTAAATCGAATAAAAGTCTCTTGATTGACATTGGCCATCAGATGTTCAAGGGTAAATGTGCGGAAAAACCCCAATAATCCCAACAGCGAGGCGCCAATTACGCCAATTACACTGACGGCTGCACCATATCGTTTCATATTACCGCGCATTCCACTTTTACCAAGCTTGCCAGTAAAACCTTTACCAAGTTTGTCGCCATCTTCACCTAAAAATTTTTCTTTTGTAGAGGTAAGTCCAGCCCCTAATTTTTCGTCGGCGGCTTCTTCTTGTTTTTTTAGGTTGCCAATTTCGTCAGCTTCGGCCCGTTTTTTCTTAATGAAGCCAGGTGTAAATTTCCCATTTTTTGAGGATTCAGTTGGAGATTCATTTGCAGAATCAGAAGATTCTTCTTGGGGTTGTTCTTCGTCGTCGGGACGCTCGTTATGAGATTCCAGCCCCTCGTCTTCGTGCTCGTTGTCATACACTGCCATAATCTGCCCTTATTATAAACCAGGCATCAGGCGATTGTTGAGGTCGATTGTTCCCTGAGGTTGATCTAGCGCACCTTGTTGTTCGATTTGCTGAACTTGCTGTGGGTTGGTGGTGATCAAACTAGATTCGGTTGGGCTACCCGTTATCTGGATATGTACATGGTTTTGGCCAGCAAAGAATAGCCCCTGACCAACTGGAAACTGACTAAGGCGCTTTTTTTCCTCGCTAGTTAGCTTAAATACATCGCTAAGCACATCGACAGCTGAGGCCGACTGTTTCAGTAGCAACTGCATGCTGGCGTTAGCTACAATTGCACGACCCATGCGACTGCCCATAAAATCTTCGACGTCTTGGGTAATGGTGGTAATTCCAAGATTATATTTGCGAGCCCTTTTAGCCAGGCTAAACAAAAAGTTAGCGCTATCTTCGTACTTCATTAACTGCCAAGCCTCATCGACGATTAAAATTCGCTTTTTTTGGTCGCTTTTGGTTTTGTTCCATATAAAGTTCAGGACAATATACATTGCCACTGGTCGTAGTTCGTCTTCGAGGTCGCGAATATTAAATACTACTAAAGGATTATTTATGTCGATATTGCTTTGCTGGCTAAATATACCGGCAAACGTACCACTTGTGTATTTTCGTAAGCGCTGAGCTAGTTGAGGTCCAGTTCCGCCCATGTGTAAAAGCGTGTCGTACAAGTTCATAATTGTTGGAGGCGGTGAATTGTGGGTTAGGGGGTCGGTGGTGATGCCGGCTTTGGCATACGTTTCAATCAGGGCGGCATCGAGATCAGACTCTTCGACCGGCGAAAGTGCTGGCATTACGGCATTTCCGCCAGTTGCTTGCATCTGGGCTTGGGCTCCACCCATCATTAATCGAAGCAACCCATGTAAAGTTATAAGGTTGCTGCGCAGAGCATCGTCGGCTTCATCGCTATCAATCACTTTCGGCAAGTCAAAGGGGTTAATTCGCGTATTGCTACTTAAACTTAGGCGAACGTAGGCCCCACCAACCGCCTCGGACATGCGCTGATATTCGTTTTCGGGGTCGATAATAAATACTTCGGTGCCCATCATCATACTTCGCAGCGCTTCCAGCTTAACGGCAAAAGATTTTCCGGCACCGGATTTTGCAAACACCACGCTATTACTGTTTTCTAAACTAAATCGGTCAAAAATGACTAACCCAGAATTATGCATGTTAATTCCGTACAATATTCCGCTATCTTGACTGAGATCGGCACTGGTAAACGGGAAGCTGGTACTAAGTGCGCCGGTACTAAAATTGCGGCGTATTTGCATTTGGTCGACAAATTGCGGCACGGTGTTATTAAGCCCTTGTTCCTGCTGGCTAGTGGCTGGCTTAGAAAAAACTAACTGCTGGCCGAGCATCGATTCCACCTTGTGGGCAACGAATTCTAACTCGTCTAGCGAAGAACCGTAAATTGTAAAATATAATCCAAAACGGAAAAAACGCTCTTCGCCAACTTGCAATTTGTCACGCATTTCTTCGGCGTCTAAAATTGCCGCTTGTTTGGCCGGATCGCGTACCCGACCTTTTTCGGCATCGATCTGTAGGCCGGCTTCCAACTGACTAACTTTTTTACGTAAATTTTCAAGCACTACTTGGCTTTCTACTGGGTAAATAAACATGCTAACGTCGATTATTTCATCGAGGTTGATCATGCTACTAAGCCAGCCGGTATATACTTGGCGGGGGTAACCATAGACATAATAAGTACGGGCGTAGCGGGTGCCGATTTGAAAATAAGTGGGTTTAAATTCTATCGAACTGGGCGCGATGAAATCACGTAGAGCGGTAATACCCTTTTGGAAGGCGGCGTTTACCTCTAATTGTTCGCGGCTGCGTTGAGCTTGAGCGGCGACCACTGGGTCTAGTTGGGGTTGTTTTTTAGCCACGTAAAATCCCCCACTTTATTTGTAATGAAACGTAATTCATTACTGCATGTTCCTTTCCAAATTGGGCTGTGGTGCTGCGCCCTCGCCTTTTGTTACCACTGGAACAGTAAGATCGTTGAAGTTCTTTAGCTGTTGGCGAGTGGCGGTGTCAGGATTGTAGGTGTCATAGTAAAGTTCGATAAGCTCTTGGGTATCTAGAGGCAGGCCCTGAATGCCGCTTTGCTGTAGCCCAGCCAATACGGATTGTACGCGGTTACGCAGTTCGTCTTTGGCTTTGTTTAGGTCGGCTTCGTTTATGGTAACGTGTTCTTCCTTACTATCAAAAAGTGCTTTTAGCCCACTAAAAAAGTTTTTACTTTGCGTAAGTGCTTTTTGAACATCAACCATTGGGAAGTAAGGAACTACCACATAAAAATGTTTATCCATAATGTTAGTTTGATGCGCCAAATCGGTAATGTAAGCCAGATAATCTTCCATCAAAAGTGCTAACAACATGTTATCGTGCTCGCCTCGGATTTTATCTAATTTATCAATGTATGGGCCGATGTCTACTTTTTGCGACCTGATGAATATTTGCACCGGAAAATAAAGTGAGTTCAAAAATCCTTGGTAACTAAACTCTACAGACTCGCGTTCCTCGGGGCTCATTAAGTCAAAATTGATTGATTTAACCATGATTACCGATCGAAAAGAGCCGTCGTGCATAATCACTACGCCATCGCGAATTTCGGCAATTTCTAGGGTGTTCTGGGTGCTGTTAGGATTACTTTTTAAGGTAGCAACTTGGGTCGCAGTACCTGGCTGGTTGGGTGCGCCAGACTGGGCTTGAACATAGCCCTGTTGTCCACCCGGTGATTGCGGCAAGTAAGGGTCGAAAGCTGGTTGGCCTGCCATATTTTGGGGTACACCAAAAGTGTCACCAGGTGGTAGCGGTGATGTTCCGGGAATTTGATTTTGGTTGTTAGGATCCATTGTTTCTTTGTCCACCCTCCGAAGCTGACGATTCTGATGCGCTTAGTGCAGAGATATCACTACCTCGTCACCGTCGCTCATAGTTTTGGCTTTATTGGCCTGTCGAGCAATAGTTGCCACATTTAAATCGTCGTTGTTGGCAAGTTGTAGTATAGCAGGATCAGGGGTGGCAGGTACAGGGCTTTGTGGTTTTTGGCTGGCGGGTTCTACTAGGATATTGCCGCCGCTGTGGCTACGACCTTTTTGTCGACTTTCGGTAAGCTTTTGGCTTAAGGATGGGTCGTCGACAACACTAACCGATACATCTGATTGTTTGGGGTGCACAACTTGGCTGTTATCGAAAGCACTCATTCCCGGTGCAGCAGGTGCTGGCGAATTTAAAAACCAAAAATCTTGCGGTGTTTGGTTGGGCGCAGGTGTCGATGCCGGGTCTTTGACATGTTCGACGATTTGTTGGCGTCGGCTAGCTACATTGGTTTGCATCATAGATTCAAGATTGTGTGCCGTTGGATTATTCAAGGTGTCCATAATGTCGTCTTGGGCGGTAATGGCAGATTGCGGCACATCCTGTGGCAGGGCGCTTGGGCCAATGAGTCGGTCAGAATCATCTTGCCCCGAAAAATAAGAAGGTTCACTATACATGTTAACATTGACATTTTTAACGGCCCAGCCACGACTGTCTAGTGTTGTGGCTAAAGCACTCAGTCGACTTTTAACTTCCGATTGATCTAATCCATCAGTTAATTGGCGAATAATCTTTTTTGGCGCCGTGATGGCCACCAATTGCTTTGCGCCAGACTGATCCCAGATTCGTTTGCGTGGTTTTAACATAAAACGGATTTTGGCCAGTAGCCAAACTTCACTACTTTGGTCGTGGCCAAAGGGTGCTGCTAGTAGGCCAAAAAAGCCAATGGGCAACAAAAATGGCAAAGCTATAAACCAGGCGCCGGCTTTAGCAATGCTAAACGTAATAAAAAGCAATGTAA
The DNA here is from genome assembly GCA_038064135.1 of Patescibacteria group bacterium. Classification (GTDB taxonomy): domain Bacteria; phylum Patescibacteriota; class Saccharimonadia; order Saccharimonadales; family OMJO01; genus JBBTTS01. The sequence goes on from JBBTTS010000058.1 coordinate 6,204, forward strand.
TTGTTATGGCGGCGTAAATAAATTGACGCAAACTAAACGGACCAAGTAGTTTGTCTTCGCTTTCGATATCCTGAATTACTTTATATTGCGACATAGTTCATTTATGCTTCTGGTCCGGGTGCTCCGTATGGGCCACCATCAGGATTTACAATTCTATCTTGGAGTCCACGATCAGCGTTTTTTCGTAACTGATCTTTAACATTGTCCGGCATGTTAGTTTTGTCAAAAATATCCCTAAACTCTGCCCGTGTCTTTATGTCGCCCTGGGAGTACCCATAAGCCTGTTGTGCTATAATCTCACGCATTGAATCTCTTTGCTCTCGCATACTAGTGACGTCTTCGGGCGTGACGGGCTTGCCCTTCTCTGCCTGCATCCTGGTTGTGTATGCCACTAACTCAGCATCATCCATACTCGCAAGCGTAACCATTCCGTCCTTAGTGCCTTTTAAGAAGGTAGCTTTTTGGCCAGCAATTTCATAATTTTTCATAGTTCCTAGTAACTTAATTGTAGTATCAATTTTGTCCTGTTGAGCAACGGCTATTTCTTGTTCAAGTTCTTGGTGTTGTGTGCTTCCTGCTTGTATTTCACCACTACTTACCTTAGCTTGTAATTCTTTTCTTAATTCATCTGGTCTATCGTAAACGCTATAAAACTTACCACTAGCGTCAGCTTGTACGCCATATGTAGGTTTTTGGTCGAATCTCCCCGCTTTATAACCCATAAAAGTAGCCTGATTGGCAATACTGGCGCCCAGTTGTCCGCCTAAATTGTTAGCAACGGCTGCGATATCATCTGACCCCGCGAATCCTTGTGATGCCCAGCCAAGTAAAGCCGCGCCCTGAATTGATCCACGACCATATTCGTCGCTTTGGTAGGCGTTAGCCAAAAAACTATGTGCAGCCTGTAGCTGAGAAGCTCCAACCCTGTCTTGTGCATCACCTTCGGAGAGAATTTTAATAGCTTTTTGCAAATCACTAGCATTTCTTATTTCGCCCACTTCGTCATTGACTCTTTTATTTCTACCTGCCAAAGCCTGATAGGCCCTGTCATTTGTTATACCAGCTTTAGCCATAGCTTCAGACATTGCTACAGATTGTTGGTATTTTTTGGCCGAAATCTCGCTCATTATGGCTTTGCCGCCAGCGGTTCCGGCCATTATTCTGGCCGTATCCCAAGGGCTATTGGTTAATACTCCTGCGAGAGAATTTGCTCGTCTTACTGCTCTACCCCTTAAAGTCTTTGGGTTGTATTTTTCTTGATTCCAAAGCGCGTTTCTCTGCGCTCTTTCGAGGCGGGACTTTCGTATCTCTCCACGTTTTTCACGCTGACTATCGAACAAGCCCTTACTTCTATCGTTCACCATTCCACCTACCGTACTCAATACTCCACCGGCGAATGACAATGTCTTTGGCAAGAATAAGTACGGACCGAAATATGCCACAAATGCAACTATTTGAGATACAAGATCGCCAGCATTAGCACTGACTGTGGCGAAGGCAAATACATGGCCAAGTGCCAGCAGCCCCATTATAAGCGGAAACATCATCAGCGCCTTACTAAAGCTTTCGCGCCAGAACTTCCAGACCTTCTCTGTGTTAGGTAGGATGAAAGCGATAATAGCTATAGGCGCACTAACCATTAGTAGTATGATTACGATTTCACGCAGGACGACCACGAAAAAGCCAACGAAAATTGCGAGCAATGCAGTTATGGCAAGCGAAACTAGACCAGCCACGCCTAAATGTGCACCCACACCAATTGCGCCAATCGTGACTATGCCGGTATCTGCACTACCGAAACTTGCGGCAAAGCCGTCTTGTACTGCACCAAAACCACCGAAAGGAGCATAAATAATTGCTCGTATGCTGAGCCCGGCACTGTCTACCAAATTGATGAAGATTTTCAATAGGGGCCAAGATAAAGATAAAAATATGACCGCAAAGACCATGCGGGGTAATATTTTTTTGATACTATATGCATCAAAAATTCCCACACCAATGGCCTGCGAAAATATCATAACTAGCGCAATAATTACCAAAAACCCAAGTGCAATGTAGCGAAAAGCGCTCCACATAACGTAAAATTTTGCACCCTTACCCTTTTCGTTAAATGTTTCATCAGCGCCAGTTGTTAATAGTCCAACTATTGCGCTATCTAATTTGGATAACATTTTTGTCACCTCTTCTATAATCGAACAGCCAATCCAGCTAATAGGGCTGTCTGTAAAATCCGGGCAACTCTTATTCTCCAAATCAGCACCACCGGTTGTTCCTGTGCCGTTTGGATCACCTTCTGTTGCAGAACCTGCAGCTTTTGCTTTATTTTCTTGTCCGCCCAACCTAAAGGATGGTGCCACTATTTTATCTTCAGAGTTTTTATCCACATCTTCACCACCCAAGGGCTGTGTACTCCAAACCTCGCATGAATTTGGAAACACTGCCCTTAAAATATCTTGGTCGGCTGTGGATGCAATATCCGACAATTTATCATTTCCGTCACCCGAAGATAGCCTAAAAATTTTGAATGTCGTTTTTTGTTCATTTACAATCATGTAATCGCCGCAAGAACCATTGCCAGTAGTTCGTACGAAAAGTCTGGGGTGAGCTGAACTACCTGTAGATAGTTTGAATATCCAATCATCACTATTGTCGGCTCTTTTTATAGTTCCGGCATCTATCCAATCAAAAATTACGCTAACCTCAGACGCACTAACCGACCTATTAGTTAATTTATTTGGATCGGTAGGGGCGCAGTCCCCAACGCCCCCTTGCTTAAAATCAATATCAACTGTTGTTGCACTAATTACGGTATTTGGCCCACTTCGAACAATCATATCGTCAAGTGTTCGAGCTGTGGTTTGACCGCGTGCTGCAGTATTTGGGATAAATTCAATTACACCATCACACTCACTTCCCTGAATAACATAATTATATTTTGCGTCATCTATATTGCTGTCATAAAAGATATACTTTGTGTTGCCAATTGTGGCCTCGATATGAGATCTATCTAAAAAAACCAACGGAGCATTTTTTATATCTGCGTCAGATGACGGTGCTGCCGCTAAGGCTCGCTTAGGATTTAGTAACAAGATTCCGATTATTGACACAAAAACTAGGGCAAAAAGCAGACCACCCGCGCGCGATACTTTTATTTTACGCATTAGCATTACTGTATCAGAATTTGAGCAAAATAATAAGAGGCCGTGCCACATTTTCGCCAAAGCTGTTCTTTATGGTGTAGTTATGCTATGTTTATGGTAGTGCTATGATTTTGAAAACTTTCAAACAAAAAATAACAATAATAGCCATAATTTTAATGATGGTTATTGGAGCGATTATAATAATTGCTCGGCCTGTTAATGCAGCCGTAGCTCCAGAAAATATTCCGCCAGGATGTCCTGGTTCAAGTTTGGCTGGTCCTCCAGCTCCGGGTGTTTGCGAGTCGATTCCGCCAGGATGTCCTGGTTCAACTAGGTCCGGTCCGCCATCGGCGGGTTCGTGCGAAAATTATTATGGCAATAAGTGGGTTAGTCAAAGTTCTTTAGATGCCGGAAATGACCCAAATAATCCAGACGGTGATGAATTTGGCAGCATAAGTGCACAAGATGGAGAATTTCAATGTGGTAGTAATCAGAGATTACAAGCTTGCGTAGACGAAACGCCGCTGATGAAACAAATAAACACAATCATTAGTGCCCTTAGTGCAGGTATAGGAATAGTAATTGTAATTATGATAATTGTGGGCGGAATCCAATATTCAACTGCTGGTGGTGATAGTGGTAAAGTAACTGCCGCAAAGTCGCGAATATTTAATGCAGTGTTAGCTTTAATTGCCTTCTTCTTTATGTTTGGATTTTTACAATGGATCGTGCCGGGGGGATTATTTAGGTGAATTTAATAGTCCAAGCCTTTTCGCAGTTTGCGGCCACCTGCTCGGGCGCGAATCGCTCATTTTTTGGATTACCAACTTGGTATAAATACTTAGAACCTGAGCCCAGAATTCCGGGCGCCGTAAACGACACTTGCAAACTTAAAATTTCAGACCTTGGCGATATTTGGCTCATAGGTCTAGGAGTGCTGGATATCTTGTTAAGGCTTATTGGGTTGATTGCCGTCGGTTTTATAATTTGGGGGGGTATCCAATACCTTACCAGCCAGGGCGAACCCGACCGAACCAAGGCTGCACTAAGCACCATAATAAACGCCTTTGTTGGGCTGGTGATTGCCGTGGCAGCTGCAGGTGTGGTGTACTTTATCGCAGGAGGTATTACGTAAGATATGCGCGAAAAATTAATTCTTTTTGCTATAGACAACCCCTTTCCTAATGTTTCTACCAACGACACTACACTGGGTAATGTATTAAACATGGTTTATGCGGTTGTTGGGGCGATTTGCGTGCTTATGATTACTTTTGGCGGCTTTAAATACGTTATGAGTCGCGGCGAACCAGCCGAACTTGCCAAAGCCAAAGACACAATATTGTACGCCGTTATTGGCGTGGCTGTTGTGATGTTTGCTTTTACCATAACTAGATTTGTTGTGAAAAAACTATGAAAAAACTAATTATAAACTTGTCTATTTTGGTGTTTGGATTTTTGCCAGTTATATTACCGGCAGTTGCTTTTGCCGAAAACGAAAACCCATTTAGCAAAGTGTGTAACCAGCAGAACGAAGATGAAGAAAAACCAGCCAGTAATTCATTTGTTTGCAACGAATCAGCTAAAGACCCATCGGCCCAAGACGGCATTATCGTCAAAGCAACCAATATTGTGGCTTACATCGGCGGCATCGCCGCAATTATAATAATTATGGTTGGTGGCTTTTCTTATGTAATGTCTAGTGGTGATTCAAGCAAAATTAATAAGGCCAAAGACATGATCTTATTTGCCTTGGTTGGTTTGGTAATTATTGTGTTTGCCCGTACCATAATAGTATTCGTCGTGAGTAAACTCTAAAGAAAGGAAATACTTAATGAAAAAACTCATAGCAACATTTTTTATTAGCTTAGCAACTTTATTGCCTAGTTTGGGCCTAATGAGTGCCCAGCTGGTCCACGCCCAAGCTGATCCTAAAGGAAATATCTGCAAGGGTATTGGTGGCTGCACTGAACCGGCAGGGAGTAAGACCGTAAACGACATAGTTGAAACTGTGATAAATATTTTGTCTTTTGTTATTGGAATCGCCGGTGTAATTATGGTCATAGTTGGTGGTTTTAAATATGTGATTTCACAGGGTGACAGTAACAGTATTAATTCGGCCAAAAACACAATATTATATGCCCTTGTTGGGTTAGTAGTTGCGGCTATGGCGCAGGTAATTGTGCGCTTTGTGTTGAATAAAGTTTAATGCATTTGTTGCGACCCTAGGGGTTACTGTGATATAAACTAAGCTATAGAGAAATAAGAAAGGTAAATTTTATGCTAAAAAGAATTAAAAACTACATTACAAGCCTGGCTGTGGCGCTATTAACGCTTGCGCCAATGGCTGTACCGGCTGTTGCCAATGCTCAAACAGACATCGAAGGAAACTTATGTGCCGGGGCAAATCTAGACACCAACGCCGTTTGTGACCCAGAAGACACAGAAGCCACCGACAAAGTTAACAGCATTTTGGAACTTGTAATTAATATCTTTTCACTGGTTGTGGGCGTAATTTCGGTTATTATGATCATCATCGGTGGACTAAAATACATAACATCGGGCGGTGAAAGCACTAACATTACTGGTGCTAAAAACACCATTCTTTACGCAATTATCGGTTTAGTAGTCGTAGCATTAGCGCAGATTATTGTCCGTTTTGTGCTAAGTCGTGTATCTAGCGCAGGAAACTAAAAAAATCAGCACCAACAAAAACACCCCGATCATCCGGGGTGTTTTTAATTTTTATGACTTACTCTGTTTATAAAACTTGAATCTTTTTAACAGAATCTTGCTTTAGCTTGGTAAAGCTTATAGTTAGCACGCCATCTTTAAGTATGGCTTCGATCTCGTCCTCTTTTACAGGAACCGGCAAGGCAATACTTCGGCTAAATTCGCCCCAGTAACATTCTTGAACAAAATAATTTTCGACGTCTTCTTCGGTGCCAGCCGAAAGCGTGCCACGGATACTTAGTGTATTGTCGGCAATACTAACATCTAAATCGGCTTTGTTTACGCCAGCTGTACGGGCTTTGACAAACAGCCGATCCTTGGTTTCGTAAACATCTACTGCTAATTGACCAGGAACGGCCTCTTCTTCGTCCCACTCATCGGCCACCGGAGCGTCATCGTCCAATAGTGGTGTACTGGTGTTGTCGCCAGTTGGCGCAACATCATCTTCGCCCAAAAATGCGGCTGTCAGCTCGTCTTCCATTAACAGATCGTCATCGCGACTTCGTCGTGCCATTGTTGTTACCCTCCAGAGTGATGATAAAAATTAAGCTTTTCTCATCGCGCCTTCCGAAATAAATTCGGATCCGCTTGGTCGGCGAAACGGCGCTGCTCTTTTCCTTTAATAATGAACTTTAATTTGCAATTTTTGTTACTGACTAGTATAGCTTATATAGAGAAAGGGGCGCAACCTTGAGCCAAGTTATTTACAACATTATTATCACAACACTATGCAGTTAACCGAAGCAGTCCTAAATATTTTAGCGCCATTTAATTGTATTGGCTGTGGGCGCGAAGGCACGATTTTATGCCAAGGTTGCCTGCAATCCGAGGTATTACCATTGCCTAGTCGATGCTTTTTGTGTCAAGCCACCACCAAAGAATTTGCTACCTGCACAAATTGTCGACAAAAGTCAGGCCTTAATCACGTATGGATTTGCGCCGATTACAGCGACCTAGCAAAACATCTGATGACAAAGCTTAAGTTTGGGCGCGCTTCGGCGGCCAGCCGAGTAATTGCCGGCCACATGGCTGACACATTGCCAAATCTAGAAGATACACTAATTACTTATGTTCCAACGGCTACTGGGCGGGTTCGTCAGCGGGGTTTCGATCAATCAAAACTAATTGCCCGCGAACTTTCTTTTGTTACCGGATGGCCTATGGCCCCTCTGCTGGCCCGGCTAAGTCAAAGTCGCCAAGTTGGAGCCGGCCGCCAACAGCGAGCAAAGCAGCTAGCCGAAGCTTTTTATGTAGTCAATCCATTTATGATTAAATCGGCTAAACATATATTACTGGTAGACGACATAACCACTACTGGAGCCACCCTTAGCGCGGCGGCTAAGTCATTAAAAGCATCCGGTGCCAAAAAAATCAGTGCCATAGTGTTCGCCCAGAAGAACCTGTAAACACTCCATCCAACACTCGTACGGTCACGCTGACTATCCTTGAAAATTCTAGAAATATGATGTAATAAGTTTTTGGCGGAGAGGGTGGGATTCGAACCCACGGACCCTTTCGGGTCATTTGTTTTCAAGACAAACGCACTAGACCAACTATGCGACCTCTCCTTGATACTCATTGAGCCAACTTTTCTCTAAATAATGTTCAGCATAGTGACAATTGGGACAAATCAGCTCCAAATTGTTAAGGCTATTATTCAATCTATTTCTGTCTTTGTGGTGAACGTGTAGGATCTGAAATTTATCAAAACCACATTTTTCACATTCTTTACCCCTATCGTTTAATAGTCGAATTTTCAAAGCCCTTTGAGATACGACCATATCTCTTAGCCTGCCATTTTTATATACAATTCCTGTTCTGCTTATGTTTGCACAACTCCTGTTGCATGTTTTTTTATTGAGGCCAGCCAAGATTGGTTTATTGCAAACTATGCAAGGCTTTACTTTTCTGCAAGCAATGCCATAACACTTCATGCTGCAATAGACTCTTCCTCCGTTTCTTGAAATTTCTTGAGGCCGTCTGTAAATGGGTCGTTTACATTCAAGACATTTTACGTTTGGATTTCTTATATATCTCTCAGGCACCCACCCAGTATACCAGTTACCTGACATAATATGCAGACAAACCTGGTTGGCGGAGGAGGAGGGATTTTCGACTCACCACTTCAAAAGCGTTGCTTTTGCCTATCGAGCCCGCCTCGCGGTCTCGCAGAATCGCTCGACAACGCTCCGGCTGTTCGAATCCCGCTCGACTGAAGCAGTTCAGTCTCTTCGCCTTGCGCCAATCTAGTAGCTCTCGCTTCGTGAGAACCACTAGCTTGGCGGAGAGGGAGGGATTCGAACCCTCGCGGGAGCTCTCGCCCCCCTAACGATTTAGCAAACCGTCCCCTTCAGCCACTTGGGTACCTCTCCGCAACAGATGTAGATTATAACAGGTGTGTAACAGTAGTTGAAGTTTTCGTTTCAGATTAATGCTACAATATTGCTTATGCAAGAGGAGCAAACCCAGCAGCCTACGGTCAGTCCAACACCTCCCGATACGAATTGGGCATATAACGACGAATCAATAGAGGGTTTAGACCAGCCCACTCAGAAAATTAGTAGCGTAAACTGGACAGCCTCTGAATTTATCGAATACGAAAAAACAAATAGCTGGTTTTTGGCACTGGCCGTTGGCGCAGTTGCTCTAGTTTTGATTAGTTTTCTGCTAACAAGAGACATTGTTACAGTAGTGGTAATTGCTGTCACTGCAATTTTATTTGGGGTATTAGCGGCCCGTAAACCGCGAACCATGCAATACGGGGTGGACGACCATGGGATATCTATTGGCCGCAACCTTCATCCGTACCACGAATTTAAGTCGTTTTCTGTGACCGAAGAAGGGGCGCTTCACAGTGTGATTTTGCTACCCGCAAAGAGATTTTTACCAACTATCACTATTTATTTTGAACCTAAAGATGAAGAAAAAATACTCGATACAATTAGTACTTTTTTACCTTTCCAGGAACATCAACCCAATATCATCGACCGTTTGATGGAGCGTATTAGATTTTAGTAGCCAATCGGCAGCACACTACCAGCGGCAACCCCAAGAGCACTAGCTACATCGGCCGGCAAGGCTTCGCCACTTCTTGGAGTAGAGAGTTTGTAATCACCAGAAGTAATATTTCTAAAGATATTGCCACCATTTACCTCAAAACCATCTGCTTCTAGGCCGCGACTCCGTAAGTCGGCTAGGGTGCTCAACACAATATCGGCAACAAGACGGTTATTCCAGTTTACGTAAGTCGGGGGATTTTTAGTCGTTGTTCGATGATACATATTGAAGTTATAGCCTAGCCCCATATCCTGCACTAATTGCGTACAGGTAGAAACACAAGCTGCGTCATGCAAGTATGTACCGGTTGAATCCGAAAACACGTTATTGCGAATAGCGATATTGGCTATATCAACACGTCCATTATTGTAGGCACCAAAAGCTGCCCGGTTACTAACTAGTGTATTATTGTAAACCTTAGTATTGGTCGAGCTGGCAACTTTTATTCCCGCCGAAAACTGTTTAGCTAATTTGGTAGAATCAATAATCAAATTACCAGCAATGATGCCGCCTGTAGAAATTTCGTAGTGAATACCACTTTTTGAATTAGATTTTATGATGTTTTTAACGAATTTAGCTCCATCACAACCTAAGTCACACCAAAGGCCATTGGCATTATTGTTGGATATGCTAGCACCATTAACCGTAAGTCCACCGGCTGTATTCGCAGCTTTTATAGCTGCAGCCGTTGCTGCGGGGCCTTCCACATTAAATGATTCACGGTTATTGAAATCGTAAACCCCACCCAAAATCTGCCCGCCAGACGCGTTATTGATACGAAGGCCAACAAAACCGCTGTGAGCAACCTTAAGATTATTCATAGTTATGTTGCCGGCATACATGGCTACTCCCGTTCCGGCGCTCCATTTCACAACCACATTATCGATATTAGCGCCTGGTGCATTTACAACTAAAGCGCCAGGCGTAACGCTTGCCGAACCATTGTGAGCACTTCCGGCAAATCGACTAAAACCAACACCTTTAATGCGTGGTCCAGTACTGGTAGTCAGCCACAATCCCCAAGCCAGTTGAGTAGATTCTATTGTTTTTCCGGCAGGATTATCACCAATGAATAGTTGTTGAGTAGCTTTATTAATCCAGAATTTTCCGGGGCCAACTTGACCCTTACAGGTGGCTACAGAGTCATTGCAGGCAATTTCGCTTAACGCTGCGCCATTTACAAATATTTGATCCAAAAGCCAGGCCGATCTTAAGCCATCTACGTAACTTTCGTCGACGACTTCAGCCCCTAATGAGCCGCAAACCAAAGCATTATTACAAGTTACTTTTCCGTCTACCCAGTATCTAAAATTGCCACTGACGGTGTTGGTTACGCAGGTATCATAGTTGTGGCAAAGTTCGGGACTAATAAAACTATCTTTGCGCCAAATTGTTCCATCACTAACAAAGCCATTTACTTGGCGGGCACCGTCGATCCATGGTTTTTCGCCAGGGTATGCCTGGATCGTGATTTGTTTGCTAATTTTGGGTACACTAGCTGGTTCGCTATTGTGAATCCCGCCACGTAAGACTACAGTGCCGCCGGCTGTCACCGATGCTACTGCCTTGGTCACGGTTTTGAATGGCGCTGTCTCGTTACCGGCAGCCGTGTCATTGCCGTTGGGTGAGACAAATTTTACGTTTGCACCAGTAGGCAAAGTATAACCAGCTGTGCTGGCTAGGTCATAGGGGTCGGTAGCTAAGCTTTGGCTACCAAATTGGATCAAAGATCCGCCCGAGGCATTTTGATCAGTAATCTTGATTGCGGGACTGGTTATGGCGGCGTTTTCAGGTTCTACGGCAACCGAAAAGGTGTTGGCTCTAGTTAGTAGTAAAGAAGCTATTCCAACCAGACTAAACAGGCCTAAAAAAATCAACAATGGAATGCGATTATTAAAAGAAAATTGCTTAATGCGCTTTGCTGACCTTTTCAAAACCGTAATCGCCCCCTCAAGCCACATATTAGTACTATCATCTCAGGCAGTCACTTCCCTGTCAACACGCTTATGTATATTGATCTAAACTCCTTAGTTTGGCTATACTATAGCTCTATATTATAGTATTGATTTAATGCTTTGCGGTGCCGCGGCTAAGAAATTGATAAACAAATAAACTCACCAACAATACCCCATAAATTAGCCAGATAAAACGGTACCAGCCACTCATCAGCTGCCCGCCCAAACGTAGGCCGTGCACAAAGATTGCTATCATGGCCGTCCCATTTGCCCACACTACATATTTCCACCAACTGCTTTTGACAAATTTGCGACGCAGTTCGTAGGCTAAAAATATCATTAAACTGATGCTACCCAGCGCTACAGCAGGTGCCAGTTCTTTCCCTACATAATTAAAATAACTGGCCGGAGGCAATCCAAGGCCATTTTGCCATAGCTTATATATCAAAAGTCCTGGGTGCAGCACCAAGCAAACCAACACAATAAAACTGGTAACTTCTAAGTAAGTTTTTAATATTTTGCGTTGTATGCCCATTTGTAATCGCACAAAACTGGTCATATAGTGTGCCCACATCAGGCTAAAAGCCATTAGCCCTAACAGTGGAAATATTTGCAAAATACCTAAGTCGCCCAGCCGCCAGCGGTAGCTTTGCCCCCAGGCAACAAAGGCTAATCCTGTTACTAAAAAAGCTAATTCCCAAGCGAAAAGCCTCAGTATTTTTGGATATGATTTTGCCGAACTCATTATTAATTATCTTCCTTATGAAAAGTATAGCAAATTTTGCGTTTTAGACGCCTCAGGTGTAGCATAAGAACTAACAGGAGGTGAAGTTTTGATATGAAAAAGGTTAAATTAGTAATTACTAGTGCCATTTTGTCGTTGTTTTTAACTATTACACCGCTAGGTTATGTGGGCGCGCAGAGTGAAGATTTATTTCCGTGTGATTTTGGCACACAGTCGGAAAGCTTATGCGACCTAGCGTTAAAAAAAGAAGTTAAAGTAAACGACGGCGTGTATCAAGATGCTAATACGGCTGGTGAAGCCGTCAATGCCAATGTCGGTGACACAGTAACTTGGCTAATAACAATTTCTAACAACCTTGAAGGCTCTATGCCATTGGGAACAATCGATGTATCGGATTTGTTGCCCACCGGGGTATTATTTGTTTCAGCAAGCGGTAGTACCGGGTTGCAAATCGACGGGAACTGGCAATTTGTAGTTGGTGGATTCCCTGAAGGAGACCCCAGCAACCCGTATCAGTCTAATTTACCCGCGACACTCGAAATTGTAACCACGGCAGCAATTGTTGGTACGCACGAAAATCGCGCTGATCTTAGTGCAAGACGTTGTTTGATTGATGATGTCTTTATACCTTGCGAATATGAAGACGGCAACACCGAAAACAATTTTGATCTGGCTTATGTAAATATCAGCACAAAACCGCAAGTTCTCGGCAGTTCTACAAGCACTCCACAAGTGTTGGCGGTAACAACATTGGCAGATACCGGTAGCCAAACTACTCTAACTACAGCAATTAGTGTAATCATTGTCGGTGCTGTAGTGGGGCTAATGCGCCGCCGCAGTAACTCAAGCGCATAGCCGAGTATCTCACAGGATAGCGGGCTTTGCCGTTTTCCGCTTGCTTGAAAAGATAATACCTATGGTGCTTTCTTTTCTGCGCTTCACCGTACCTTGACGGTTCAAACTCGCTACGCGAGCAAACCAAACATAAAACCCCTTCAAAAAGGGGCTCTATGTTTGGTGTACCCGACAGGATTCGGTCACGTTCCGCGACCCCGTCGCAACATCTTTGCAAGCCAGCTTGCAAGAGTTGACTCCCTTGCGAATTGCCGCTGGCAATTCTCACCTCCGACCTTCAAGGTCGCAGAACCAAACCAGCCAGATAAGCCACGAAAAAGCCCCACATAAAGTGAGGCATTTTCGTGGTGTACCCGACAGGATTCGAACCTACGACCTTCGGCTCCGCAAGCCGACGCTCTATCCAGCTGAGCTACGGGTACATGATTTGTGGTGATGAAAGGTGCTATTTGTACATCTAGTTTTGCGTCTGCTGGCTTGAGCGACGCATAATATTTATTGTCGTCTCCGTCAACGCCAGCTGAGCTAAGGGTACTCGTCAGAGTAAGGCATTTGACTTGCTCTGACGAGTGAACTCGCAGAGTTTCGTTTTAATGCACTCTCTCTTCCTCTAAAATTATAAACAATCGAAGCGGCGAAGCCGGCTCCTTGGTTTAGAATTTTGAATTTAGCTACAGAACAGGGGTTATTTTAACATAATATTTAACAAAAAACTAGTTTCTATGCAGCTAATTTAGGCGTAACAACGGCATCGAAATAATCAAAAGCCGATTGATGAGGGTTTTGGGTTTGTTTCTTTGGTTTTCGGCCCTTACCCGACTTTGGTAATCCAAATTCATGGATATATTCTCTGTTTACTTTGCCGTATTCGGTTGTGACTTTAATACCAGTTTTTGAATCGCCGCTTTAATCTTTAATAAATTATACAATAATTACAAACAAGTAACAAATTACACGTAAATAGATTCTTTTTTAAATTTAATGATCTCGGGTGGATATTTAATTGGCATACTACAAGACAGATGATACGAGTGGGAATAAAGATAATCACCACGCGCAGTTCCCTTTATTTATAGTAACTTTTGTGACTTTAGGATTTCTAACATGTACTGTGCTCGATATTCAGTAATTTGGCGGAGAGGGAGGGATTCGAACCCTCGGTACCGTTGCCGGTACACTGCTTTTCGAGAGCAGCACCTTCAACCACTCGGTCACCTCTCCGTTATCGCTAGTATAAAGTATTATCTCTAGAGGATAAAAATTATTCAGATTTTGGCAATGGTTTGGGTTCGGGTTCTTTGTTCACGGGTGTTGATGTTTTATAATTTTCAATTTGTGCAGAATCGTCAGTAGGTGGCTTGGGTTGATTTTTGGGGTCGTCAACAATCAATTTCTTAAGTTCGGGGTCGATATCTTTGGGCTTAAAGAATCGCATAACTACTACAATTACAAGTCCGATAACCGTAAATATTGCCCCATACATAATTAAACTTTTATTGAAAATTATACCTAAGTTTCGCGTAGCATTATTTAATACCAACTGACTTGCTTGTTCGCCGCTTATTTTGTCGGTAAAGCCCCCCGGTTTGTTAAAGGTGTTAATTAGCCACAATGATGCGATGCCACCAAGCACCAAAAAAATACCATTACCAAGGAATGTTGTGGCGACACTATGCAGTCCGGCTCGGCGTTGCTCATAAAGTAAGAATGTCGCCAGTGCAAATAATAGTGCTAAGATCGCAAAAATAATGGGCAACGAACCTAGAGTGTTGGTAATCCATCTTCCAGCGCCCGGCCCTTTTATCGGCTCTAGCAGGCTGCCGACAACAGGCACTTCAACTTCGTTGGCAATTTTGTTTAGTTGCTTGTCTACTTCTTGTTCAAGCTTGTACTCGACTTTAAATGACAATTCTTTATTGTCTAACAATTCATTTTTTACATTTTGCTTTTCTTTTGAGATATCGAATCCTGGTGGGCGACAGATGGCATTAAAAGGGTCGACTTCCCCGCCCAATTGCCGTAGTTGGGCGCTTGTACAAATGGGTAAGACTAGTATTTTCTGCTCGGCATAATTAGCGACGCCGTCAATGAACGCCAGCTTTTCTTGCTCAAGATTTATTGCAATAACTCTTGGTTCACCAGTTTTTACGTAGCCAAAAACACTATCTATTGCGTCTTCGGCTATGGTTTGGATTTTGCTGGGTGGGATAACCCCCTGAATTATTTTTTGAATCTCAGGGTCGTTAAGCGAAACTCCTACATTATCATTTTGAGCTGCATTTTTATTTGCTTGATCAAAAATGGTTGTAAAAAACTTATCGTAAATACCACTTTGTTTCAATGCTTGTTTAAATGGCTCTGGGCTAGCAAACACCACGCCTAAACTGGCAGTTAGCGCAACCATTAATAAGCAGAATTTAAATCCGGCCGAGCTGAGCCAACGCAAAACTTTGCGAACAAAATGCATGTGCTTATTGTGCGCCCGTATGGCCCCTCGTGCAAGCATTTCGTAGTACACTGTTAGCATGGAAGATTCGATATTTACCAAGATTATTAAGGGCGAAATTCCCTGCCACAAAGTTTACGAGGACGACAATACCATAGCTTTTCTAGACATTGCTCCGTATACAGCTGGTCATACCTTGGTAGTCTCGAAGCTTCAGGTGGATCACTTATGGGATTTACAGCCCGAACTTTACGCCCACCTAATGAACGTTGTTGGCCGTGTGGCAGAACGGCAACGTAAAATTTTGAAACCAATCCGCGTCGGTATGCTTTTAGAAGGATTTGCAGTACCGCACGCTCATGTTCATGTGTTCCCGATGAATGAAGGCATTGAAGCTACGATAGCGCACATAATTCCCGTCCCCACCACCCAAGAACTAGCGGCGATGGCCAAAAAACTGCGAATTAACTAAAGTGTTAGAATAGATTTATGACAAATGGATTCATTGCGTTTTTACTTGGTGCCGGTGTCGGTGCTTGGGTGTACGGTAAAGTTATGCGATCTAGTGGCAACAATACGCAAAGTGCTTTAACTGTTGCGGCCATAGCCGGTGTAGCGGGTTTTGTGTTAATGCTACTACTACTCAACCTGATCCCTTCGGGTAGCTAGCCTTTTAGTGCCAGTTTTTCTTGGTTTTTAGGTTCAAAATTGGTACGATAGGGCCAATGGATGAGGTGGGTCTTGGCAAAAAGTTACAAGATGCGCGGAAGGCCGCTGGTTTAACCCAGCAAGACTTATGCCAACGCGCTGGTTTGAGCTATTCAACTTTGGCCAAGATTGAACGTGGTGCCATAAAGTCGCCTTCTATCTTTACGATTCAGAGCATTGCAGCTGCGCTAGGACTGAGTTTGGGCCAACTTTTGGGCGAGCCCTCTCCGCAGGCGGCCGTTACAAGCGAAGTACCTAAAAAAGTCAGCAAAAGTGGCGTAAAGTTTGTGTATTTTGATATTAACGGCTGTTTAGTGCGCTTTTTCCATGCGGCGTTTACCGAATTGGCTGCCACAACCGGTGCGTCTGCCGATGTTATTGAGACTACTTTTTGGCACTATAATGACGCTGTTTGCCGCGGCGAAATGAGTCTAGAAGACTTTAATAAAGTATTAGCCGAAAATCTAGGTGTTAACACGCCGTTTAATTGGCAAGATTATTACCTTCGGGCTGTTGAACCAATATCCGAAATGCAAGAGCTTGTTTCGTGGGCTGCTGAACATTACCATGTCGGGCTTCTTAGCAACATAATGCCCGGATTTATCGACGCCATGCTGGCTAAGGGACTATTGCCTAAAATTCAATACCGTTCTATTATCGATTCATCAAAAACAGGGGCCATCAAGCCCGAACAAGCTATCTACGAAGCTGCTCAGCACTATGCTGAAGTTCAGCCAGGTGAAATATTATTGGTTGATGATAGTCGTGCCAATATTATGGCAGCCGAAAAAATGGGCTGGAAGGTGTTATGGTTTGACGATTTTAGGCCCGAACAAAGTGTTGCTCGCGTCCGCCAAGCTTTGGAATTCGAAGAAGAAAACGCTAACCCTAGCTAAATCTGGCAAGCTCAGCTTGGGTGCGGTCACGTAAATCTTGAGCTTCGGCCATTTGCTGTTTGGTTTGATCGACGATCGATTTCGGGGCATTTTCAATGTAATTTTTGTTGTTTAACCTAGCTTGCATGTGATCAATACTTGCCTGCTGTTCGGCTAGTTTTTCCAGCAAGTTCTTTGTAATTAATTTGGCAGTTTGAGCTCCAATATCCAACCAGCAAGCGTGATTGGTATTAACCAGATTAAGCCCCTTCCCTGCACCGACGGATTCAACGGCTTTTATTTTGGCAAGTTTGGCTATTAATCTTCCATGCTCGTTCAAAAATTCGTTAGATTGGTGGTAAAGCGTAAGTTGCTGCTGGCCAACAATTGAACTTAAATACCTCACTTCATTAACAATATTTATTACCTCCTGAAAAACATTGGCATGGGTAGAGCTGTGTTTAGGAATTTCTGGCCAAGATTCTGTGGCCAATAAACTTTCGTCACTACCAACGAGCGAAGTCTGCCAAATGGTTTCAGTTACAAACGGTGCAAACGGATGAGCTAACTGCAAAACACTACGAAGCACAAACCCCAACATGTCGGTATTGGGCTGGTGTTTGTTGGCCTCGATATACCAATCGGCCACATCATCCCACACCAAATGATAAAGTGTGTCATAGGCTTCAGCGAAGCGGTACTTGTCTAAATGTTTACTAATTTCTCTGACAGAATGTTGTAATTTGCCCAACACCCAATGATCGGCTGGTGTTTGCGGTGATGCATTTGATGATGGGTTTTGATCATTTAACTTGTCTTCGACAAAACGGGCAATATTCCATAATTTATTACAGAAATTCCGTGCAGCGACGATTTTACTTCGGTCGAATGGCCGATTATTGCCGGGCGACTCGGTAGCAACAATACCCATGCGAAAGGCGTCCGACCCATAAAGATTCACTAACTCCATTGGGTCTATAACGTTACCTTTACTTTTGCTCATTTTCTGACCATGCTCGTCTTGGATTAGACCATGCAAATATACCGATTCAAATGGTACTTTGTCGGTGTTGTATAGTCCAAACATGATCATGCGGCTTACCCAGGGGTACAAAATGTCTGCACCGGTTTCCATAACGCTCAGGGGATAAAAGTTTTTGAAGTCTTGACCATTTGGGTAGCCAAGAGTGGCATATGGCCAACTACTGCTACTAAACCAAGTGTCGAAAACATCAGGGTCGCGTCGATATTTGCTACCATCAACTTCGATAATTTCTTGGTCGACACGTTCGTCGTAAACCCAGTCATCGGTGTCGTTGATGTTCTGGAAGGCCGGAATGGGTATGCCCCAAGCTATTTGCCGACTGATGTTCCAGTCACGAAGCGTTCGCAAATATCGGATTAGCTGAGTTCGTTTGCTGTCGGGGTAAAAGGTAATTTGACCTTTCTCAAGCGCTGATATTGCTGGTTTTGCCAAGGGTTCCATCTTTATAAACCACTGTTCCATCAACATCGGTTCGATCACGGTGCCACACTTATAACACTTTCCGATCCTAGTCCTGTAGTGTTCGTCAACTTTAGTTAAAAGCCCCTGCTCTTTTAGTGCATCAGCCACAGCCTGGCGTGCTTCGAGTACTGTCAAGCCCTCGAATCTACCGGCTTTATAATTAAGTGTTCCGTCATGATTTATAACTCTTACCGCCGGCAAATTATGGCGCTGAGCAACTTCCCAGTCGTCAAACGAGTGAGCCGGGGTAATCTTTACCACCCCAGTTCCAAAGTCTTTATCTACCATTTCGTCGGCAATCACCTGCACATCAAAGGGTCCGTTGACGCCCTCGATAGTTACGACTTTTCCGACCAAGTCTTTGTAGCGTGTGTCGGTAGGGTGTACGGCTACGGCGGTGTCGCCAAATTTGGTTTCTGGCCGTGTGGTAGCTAGCTCGAACGGCCCGTATTTGATGTAGTAAAGTGGCGTTTCGACGTCCTCGTAAACCACCTCGATGTCGGCAAACCCTGTGCGGTGTTGAGTGCAATAGTTAACCAATCGTTCACCTCTGTAAATAAGGCCTTCATCCCACATCTTTTTAAATGTTGCGTAAGCTTGTTTGATGATTTTTTCATCCAACGTAAAGGTAAATCGGTTCCAGTCCACCCCTGCCCCGAGCTTTCGAAATTGTGCCTCAAAATTAGTTCTATTTGCCGATACAAAATCCCATATTTTGCTATACAATTCTTCACGGCTCAAATCGAACCGGCTTTTACCCTCTTTGACAAGCTCTTTTTCATAAACTACCTGAGTTTCGAAACCTGCATGGTCGGCCCCAGGTAACAAGAGTGCTTGTTTCCCCTGCATTCTATGATAACGAACAGCAATATCTTCAATTGCCATGGTTAATCCGTGACCAAGGTGTAAATTGCCGTTGGCATTAGGCGGAGGCACAACAATTGAAAAATACTCTCGTGATTTTTTAGGCGTAAAAGCTTCTACCTTTTCCCAAAGGGCATAGATGTCGGATTCATACTGATTAGGTTCGTAAGTTTTTGATAATTTCACAGGTTATCTCGATGTTATCTGACAGAATATTAGCACCTTTAGACATAAAAGGCTACCTCTGTTAATATTTCACGTGAAACACACAAAACCACACAAGGCTTTCTTTGCTATCCAGCGAATGAAAACCCTCTGTTATATCGTGTGACCAATCTTTTGTTTCCCAATGTGCGTCCCGCATGGGCTTGCGGGTAGTACCAAATTTTTGTTTTTGTAACTAAAGCATAACAGTTATGTAACAGATACGCAACATTGACAAATATTAATATTAATTATACAATATAATATCATGTCAGAATCAAGATCTAAAATAGACAAACTCCATCCTAGCAATAAACCTGGCGACAGATTATATGCTCTTGTGAATCAGGTTATACCAAATGATATTGCCCCGGATGAAGTAGTTGGACCTGATCTTATTTGGAAAAGAATGAATCCAGTAGATAAAAAATTGAATCCGATGATTTGCATGATTCTAGTACATGGCTACACCTACAAAGAAAGGGAAAGCAAAAAATTTCGGCTGCAATACACACAAACGCTTATCAAAACAGGGAAAATGGAATGGAATTTAATCCCAGCGAGCTAGATGTATTTGATGATTCATTAAGCCATTATAGCTCCGAAGCATTTAATTCTCTGACCCCGGAACAAAAGATAATGACATTGGCTTTAGGTACTAATTTTACGGGTATAGCTGCTACAATGCGTTTAGAAGAGATACTTGACGTTCTTGACGGTGCTGAACCAACAAATTGGCAAGGCGTTTACTAACTACATCGATAGGCTAGGAGAGATTTCTAGTAAATAGGGGTCGGCGGTCGGCTGGTCAAATTGGGCCTTAATACATCCCAAAGCGGCAATCATGGCGCCGTTGTCGGTGCACAGTTTGGGGTCGGTGTATTCGACAGGCAAGGGTAAGCGTGCGGACAATTGTTGGCGCAGCTCGGGGCTGCTGGCCACACCACCACCAATAATCACACTTTTTGGTTGGAATTCTTCATAAGCCAAAATAGTCTTGTCGACCACAGTTTCGATGGCAACCCGCTGAAAGCTGGCCGCGATGTCGGCCTTTTGGGCTTCGTGCAGTAGCGCTGACAGCTGATTTGACGGAAAATCATGCCCTTTTCCGCATTCGGCCTGAGCCAGCCTTAGAACGGCTGTTTTTGGCCCACTAAACGAAAAATTATATTTGTCGGCTAGTTTGGCCTTAGGTAGGTCGTACTTAAACGGATCGCCTTTGGCCGCAAGTTTACTGACGCTGGGGCCACCAGGGTAGGGTAGGCCAAGTAGTTTGGCAACCTTGTCAAAGGCCTCACCGATGGCGTCGTCCTGGGTTTGCCCCAGTAGGGTGTAATCAAAATGGTCACGGAACAGCACCAGCTGGCTATGTCCGCCACTTACAATCAGGCCCAAGAAAGGGAATTGTGGCTGTCTTTGGGGCAGTGAATAACCTGACAGAGTTGTTTCGGTAATAAAGTTGGCGTATAGATGGCCTTCGACGTGGTTAATGGCATAGAGCGGCTTGTTTTTTGTAATGGCAAGGCTGCGTGCTGTCATAACGCCAACTAGCAAGGAGCCACCAAGACCAGCACCATAAGTTACGGCAATCCCGTCGATGTCGTCCCAGTCACACTTAGCCACATAAAGAGCTTGTTCAATAACAGGAATAATGGACTCTATATGGCTGCGAGCGGCAATTTCGGGGATCACGCCACCGTACTTTGCGTGTAAGTCCATCGAAGACGCAACAACGTTAGACAGCAATCTCTTTCCATCCTCAACAACGGCAGCAGCGGTTTCATCACAACTCGTTTCAATTCCTAAAATCATCATTGTCTTAGCATAACATTTATATAAAAACAGTACTTTGCTAATAATACTATTGTGTGTCGTTGTAGTTGACAAAAAGCTCATGTTTTGCTATTATATGCCTAATAATTCACAAAATTAAAATAAATCAAACAAAAACATATAGGAAAACAAATAATGAGCGAAATACACCCAACAGACCCAATCCAAATAGCAGAGGCCTACAAACACAGTAATGAGCAAATGAACACTGACATGCGACGTGTTCACGAATTTATCGGTGAACCCGGTCACGTTTCACAGGAAGCGGCTGATGATTTTGTAGATTATCTCAAAGTACGTCCATTCGAGGATGAAAACGGCAAAGTTCGTGAAGCTAATGGTCGCTTTACTAAAGGCGACACCAAGCGTGAGAACGAGGCATATGAATCTACTCATGGTAAAAGTCGTGACGAGCAAAGCCTAAGCGAACTGATTAGCGATTGGGCTAAGGCAGAGAACGAGGATGACAAAACCGCAGCTAATGATATTCAGGATTCAATTATGGATAGAGTACTTAAGCAAATAAACTTAAGCGATGACCATAAACAAGCCCTGTTAGACAAAATTACTGGGCAGAAAGATGCACTGAAGCAAAAGACCGAGAAACCCTCTTACACAGAAGATACTATTGATGAAGTTGAACCGAAAACTAATGACTTGTTTGTAAGCTGCAAGTGGCCCTTGAAGCTGCTAAAGCTGCCCGTACCGCAGGCGACCGTAAATGGATACAATAAGGCCTTAAGTGATATGCGGTATGCTGCTGGCAAGATCGAGGAAGGTAAGGGACAAAAACTCGACGAGCTTGTACCGGGCATTACCGATCATATTGATCAGCAAATGACCAAAAGTGGTGAAAAAATACCTGGAACAGTGGTAGAACTTTACGAGGGCGATGCACCTGTAAAAACCGAAACTGATGAAGACGCAAAACTAGCCGCTGAGGCCCAGGCTATTCTGGATACTAATGGCACTCTCGATGGCATTACGCCTGCTCGTCGAGGCAAGTTACGAAACGCATTGCGTAATATGAAAAATCGCTCCATGGCAACGGCGGGCGCCATTGGAAGTGGTACCCTACCAGAACATAGTGTCGACCGTGAGAAAATGAGTCGTGGGGAGAAGTTAGTGTTAGCTGGCTTGGGCGCGGCTGCTCTTGGAACGATGGCTTATTTAGCTTATCGTGGCGTGAATAATGGTGGAGGCAGTGGAGCCGCACGAGAGGCTGGTGAACGTGGCGCAGGCGCAGCTGCCAGAAATGCCGAAAAAGCACGAGATATCATAGACAATTTGACCCCAGGTGAACAGCGTAATTTTGGTCGTATGATTGATTGGGAGCAAAATTGGATCCAAGAAAAGGGCCTAGACGTAGATGATCCAAAAAGCTGGAGCAAAGCTGCACGAGCATTCAGACGTGGCATAGGCTACATGGGCAAGCTAAAGGCAGCTCGTAGTGGTGGTGATTTACCACATACTCTTTAACAGCAGAAATTTTAATCAATTTAATCAAAAGTGTCGGGTTACGAGTCGGCACTTTTAAATTGAGATTGCAAAAAACATTAATACTAATTGACAAATTACCAATAGTTTATTATAATAGTTATTCTCAAATCTGAGAATCTTTCAGACGAGAGCCGTTAGGGGGTTCTTTTGGTCGTACCCACTACCGAGATTTACGCAAATTGTCGTCTAAATTCGACCAAGAAGCGTAAACTTTCCACGACCTTACAAAGGGAATAATACATCCCGAGGGGATCCGCGCCAGTGGTACGTGACTTGGTCACGCTTAAACACGATCGGAAAGTCGTGACCCTGGTATCCCAGTCGACCCAAATGCGGGGCAGTATTAAGTCGACAAATTGTATAGTCCTGTCTAATGGGATGTAAATTTCCGAGATTGGTAAAAACACCAATCAAAGAATGTTGCGATTAATTGCAACACACCTTATAGACAGGCACCATTTTGCCGCGTTATCTTGAGCAGTCAATTTTGCTCGATATGCGGCACGCCCGATTACTCTAAAGTTTCGCTTTTTAGCGAACTCCCATAGCGGGAAAAAGTAATCGGGTTTTTCATTTATTTTTTAACACCAGTAATAGATAATGGGATGATAATGGGTATAAGATCTTTAATTAAAAAACTAATTCCAAAGTCGCTGTTTGGAAAAATTGAGCCGCTAGGGCATTTAATTGAAGCTGTTTTGCTACATGCCGTAAACGGATTTCCGATGCGTGGCTTAAAAGTAATTGGTGTTACTGGTACTAATGGCAAAACCAGCACTAGTTTTATGATCCACCGCATGCTGGTGGAATCTGGCTACAAAGCTGGCCTGATGAGTACCGTCGCGTATGGTGTAGGCAATGACATACACCAACAGGTAGCCCACATGACCAGTGTCAGCGTGCCTGAACTTATAAAGCGCGTTAAACAGATGAAATCTGAGGGTATGGACTGGTTGGTGCTTGAAACTACTAGTCATGCTTTGGCGCAAAGCAGGGTTTGGGGCGTGCCTTTCAATATTGCTGTATTAACTAATTTAACTCACGAACACCTGGATTATCATGGTAGCTTCGAAAATTATCGTGACGCCAAGCGTAAACTTTTTCAACTAACAAATAAAAATAAGCGTGGCATGCGCCTGGGAATTGTTAATGCCGAAGACGAAAACTCGGAGTTTTTTCAGAGCGACATAGCAAATGTACAAAGTTATGGCCTTAACACTGGTGATATAAGAGCCCAAAACTTAAAATTGACTTCTGGTGGATCGCGCTATTTAGCAAAAATCGGCGATGATGAATACAAAATTGATTGTCATTTACCAGGCAGTTTCAATGTGGCAAATTCGCTAGCTGCAGTACTAGTTGGCCGGGCAGTTGGATTAACCAAAGGTCAGATTCAAAAGGGAATTGCAGCACTCCGTGGGGTGGAAGGTCGCATGGAGCGCATTGACGAAGGTCAAGATTTTGAGGTGATCGTTGATTATGCCCATACGCCGGATAGTTTTGAAAAACTGTTTAAAGACTTAAAGCCGGTTACTACAGGTCGATTGATAGTTACGTTTGGATCAGCTGGCCGTCGTGACGAAGCCAAACGAGCAGTGCAGGGCGAACTGGCTGGCAAATATGCCGATGTAATTGTCGTAACCGAAGAAGACGACCGTGATATCGATGGTCAAGAAATTATGAACCAAATTGCTGAAGGTGCGAAACGGGCCGGTAAGGTTGAAGGCAAAGATTTATTTTTGGTGCATGATCGTGTCGATGCCATTCAGTTTGCCATTAACCATGCCAAAAGAGGCGACATCGTGCTACTTCTGGGTAAAGGTCACGAAAAAGATATTTTACGAAATGGGCCAAAAGCGGCCGAACTGCGCCATTTGCAACAGGACGACCATAATCCCGATAGAGTTATTGAATTCCCCTGGAACGAAGTGCAAACTACCCGTAAACTCTTGAGAAGTCTTATAGAGACCAAAAGTTAATCACAATCTAAGCAAAATGGTCTGTCGTTACTGTCAACAGCAGTTTCGGCAAAGTCAGTTGGGTTTGGGTCAAAAGAAAAGACAAATATTTCGCCTGTATCGTTAGTTACCTCTATTATTGGACGACCATCATTAAGATGCTCAACAGCTACAACTCTACTTACCGAAAACTCACCAACGCTAAGGGAAAATTTAGGGTTTTTTAATTTGTTATATAGCAAGCCCATAGCTTCGTGACCCTGTAAGTCACATAAGTTTATTGTATTTTTACCAAACATATGGTATGATTATAACATCTAATTATTAAAATAAAAAAAACAAATGACTGAAAAATTAGATCCATCACCAGAAGTGCATTATTTAGAGACCGGTCCATTGCCAGAAAACGGTAGCCCTGATCCGGTTTTGCAAGAAATTGCCGCCATAAATACTACATTGAAAAATTTAGCAGACTCACCAACAGATTCTAATGCATCAGACCCAACCTTAATTGTTGATATCCAAGACACCCCAGAATCACCTATTTATAAAAGTAGGCGCCGAATGGACCCTATTCCCATAGGTAGGGGAGATAGTATTGCTTTAGCAGAAGCGGTCAGGGTAAGCTCTTCAGCTACTTTAGATACCATTGACGAGTTGCCACTTACGGAAAGAGTAGAATTTTTATCAGATCTGGCATATAGGTTATATCAACAGGGTAACATTGAAGAAGTTGCACTGGTGGTATATGACGCAATAAATGCGATTCATGAATTAGAAAATAACTCGCTATTTTCGTTTGTCGATATAGTAAAACTCCAATCAAAAGAATTAAATTTATTAACTGTGCTGGCCTTTACTCAGCACAGCCAAATCATCCAAAGTGTTAAACCCACAGACCAAAGAAATTTAGAAGAAAAAGAAGTAGTTGATAAATCTAATAAATTACTCGAGTCTAGGCTCAAAGCTATAAGTCAATCAGGTACAGATTTGCTTGATAAAATGTCCGAAAAATTTAGTGTTTTAGAAGCAATTAGTCACCCCAGCGAACAAGAATTAGAACAAAAAAAATTACTTGTAGGATTAATATTTGAGAATTTGTATGTAAATTATTTAAGATTGGATTCGTACGAAGAGGACGAACTAGTGTTAGGGACAACCGACTTCGAAGACAGAAGCTTAGGGGTAAATACACAGACTCAAAATAATAATTATGATGTGCTTGTTTTAAGACTCAATGGTCGCACTAAACAAATGATCCAGTGCAAAGCAGGACAAAACGACACAAATTATAGCCATCCGATTGTAAAAGTAAGGGGTGAAACTTTTATAAGATTTTTAAATTCGTATCAAAATTACCTAAGAGACCTAAAACTAATTACTGGTAATGGCGTTGGGGTAGGTGGTGATGGCCAAATGAAACTCGCTCGCAGAAGTTTAGACGAGCTATTTAACAACTATCGATAATTAGATTTTATAATTTATTCTGGCTTAGGTAATTGGTGTACCAGCTGTAGTTGTGGCCCAAGAATTTGGCGATAAGTTCTATTCCTAGCTCGGCAGTTTTGCGGCCGTCATCTTGCAGCGGATTATACTCGACTACGTCGATGCCAACTACATTACAGGTTTTACCGACGTATTCGGCGATAGCCACTACCTCGCGGTAAGTTAAACCACCACGGTTCGGCATGCCCGCCCCTGGGGCGTAGGTTTCATCTATACAATCCAGATCTAGACTAACCCAAACGTTTTGCACTTTTTTACAAAGATCTTCGATGTGACGAAGCAGGGGAGCCATTCCAACCGAAAGAAGGTCAAGCATTGTAAAAGCGGTCAAGTTTTCGCGGGCAATAAATTCGACCTCGGCTTGGTCGAGGTCGCAGCCGCCGATGTGTAGCAGGTGGTCTTTTTGTAGTTTTATGCCATGGCTGTGGACGTTAATAAGCTGTTCGGATCCAAAACCCAATAAGCTTGCCAGATGCATGCCATGAATATTGCCAGTCATTGTAGTTTGGGGAGTATTCATGTCGCCGTGGGCATCGAGGTAAACCATACCCAAATTTCCATTTAAACCGGCACTGGCACCCGAAAAAGCTCCAAGGTTTATGGAATGATCACCACCAATAACAATTACTTTTTTGCCTGCACTAATACCGTCATGAACTAGACGTGCAATATCTTCGTTAACGCGCACAATTTCGCTGATGTAGCGTAAGTGAGGGTCGCCTGGGTCTAATTTGTCGCGATGCATAACGCTTACATCGCCTGAATCTTCTACCGAAAAGCCACTTGCATTAAGTTTTTCGATGATTTTTTGATATCGAAAGGCATCGGGGGCAACGTCAACCCCAAGATTTTGTGCGCCCAAGTCGAGAGGTGCGCCAATTAGCATGGTAGGCACGGCGTCATTTTGCATTAGCATAAGTTTATCATGCTTATAGTGAGTGAATTAATCCCGTAATACATAACGTAAAAGATAATTATCAACTAGACTCTAGAACAAAAGTATTGCAAAATTATAAAAAAAGCGTTTAATAACAATCAGCTTTTTAGTTAACGTGGTTGTGAGCTCTTTGGCACTTTTAGCTGAATCGAGCCGACAATAATAACTCTAAAAGCACCTTAACAGTATAGATTGCAATCGGTTTTTGGTTGAGTAACATATCTCTAAAATAGTTGGAGTTAACTTACTCAGTCAAAAGCTGAAAAATAGATCCCACGGAACCTCCTTCCGGGACCGGGCGCAACGAAGTGCAATATTAAGGCTTTGTGCTACCCAAGAGCGGTAGTTAGTCCGGAACTTCGCTGGTCTAATTTTTGACCACAAATGCTGCGGACTCTCCCCGTCCCAGCCCAGCCTGTCCCCCAAAGGATAGGACCACCAGCAATTCGCGGGCGAGCGGCCAATGGCCGGGAGTGGGATGCGCCAATGGTGCTTAAGAACTCTCTATCGAGAGTACCCTCCCGGTCATTTGG
>JBBTTS010000059.1:0-1791 GCA_038064135.1 Patescibacteria group bacterium
TTTAGTACCCAAACAGTTATTGCAACACTTGAAATAATAGCTAGCGTGGCATCAGTAGGCCCAACAGAAAATGGTGATTATTCACAGGAAGTACATATAAATAGTCTAATGCCATGGATTGTCGCCGCCAAAGATCAGAAAATGTACATAGTGTTAGATTTACAGCCTGGCCGCGTGAGTTTTTTAGATCAAGCCAGGCATTACGAGAGTTTACTTTTGTACGAGCATGTGGGCTTGGCGTTAGACCCAGAATGGCGTCTTCAGCCAAACCAAGTGCACCTAAAACAGATTGGCCAGGTAGGTGCGGTTGAAGTTAATATGGTGTCGCTTTGGTTAAGTGAGTTCGTTAAGAAACATAATCTACCGCAAAAACTATTTATACTTCATCAGTTTAGACAAGATATGCTCCCTGACCGAGAGCAAATAATAACCAGTTATCCGGAGCTTTCTTATGTGTTTCATATTGACGGCCAGGGTTCGCAGCCGGCCAAAGATGATACTTACCGAAACTTAACAATTGTGCCACCCCCTACCGCATATTTTGGCTGGAAAAACTTTTACCAAAAAGATATTGGGCTTCGTAGCCCCGAAGCCACTATGGCGGTCCAGCCAACACCTTGGTTTATCACCTATCAATAAATCTGGAGCCTAAAAGCAAAAAGACCTCGCCGAGGCGAGTTCTTTTTGTCGCTGGATCAAGTCGGTTGCCCTTCTTGATTTTGCTGGCCACCTCACGATGGTTGTTACAATAATATGACCATGCCATATACTTGTCAATACTTAATTTTTGTTTTTTAAATGCTTAAGCTAATTTTCTGTGGATAACTCATTGTTTCACATCTGTTACTTGGCTTTTTTAACCAAAAAGAAAACACTGGGGCCAAAGTGGATTTTACTAAAGGCTGACTGCATTAGCCATTCGGCTTTTAACATAACACCTTTTGGAATAACTTTTTTTAGAACTGGGCTTCTTAGATTAGAGACCGACAATACTTTATCTACCCTTAATCCGGCATGAGCTAGTTGTTTAACGACAGTTTTAGGGTTGTGGTTTACGAATGCAATTTCATTGTCGTGTTTATTGGCCTTTGAACGAATGTCTACCGGCTGCTGTGGAATACGGCGACCGCGAAATGAATATTTTATCCTATTGCGAGCGTGGGCGTTGTTAGCTAATTCCAATATAAAGACTCCATCATCGGCCAAAACACGAGCAATCTCCTCAAACTCTTTTATCGGGTCTGGCAGATGATGCATGACCCGAATCATAGTAATAAGTTTTAACTCGTTATCTTTAAACTTAAGATCATCAGCTTGCGTTAATTTTTGTTTTATTTTAGGGTTGTCTTTTAAAAATTCTTTGGCAATATCTAATTGTTGTTGGCTAGGCTCGGCTAATGTCACACTATCGGCATATTTTTGAAGCAGCAGGCAAAGCCGCCCATAACCACCACCAATGTCCGCGGCATTTTTAAAATGCCTACCTCTTAGAAGCCGTTTTATAGCCATTTCCTCGGCAGCGTGTTCGTAATCACGACCATCCCAATACTCCAAATAATTATGTTTTGGATCGTTGTATTGATCTGCCTTTTTTTTCGGTTTTTTAGGAGCGGTTTTAAGCATATTGAGTATTTAGTTTAACAAAATTGAGCTAATTAACGAAAATGAATTAAGGCCTGGTTATTTTTGCCCCTACGTAAGATCACATAGCCATTTATAGATTGGTTGGGGTCAATTTCTGTTGAGTCCAGAGGTATTTGTTGACCATTAATGTAAATTCCGCCTTCACCT
>JBBTTS010000060.1:0-1266 GCA_038064135.1 Patescibacteria group bacterium
GCAATGCCGTAGTTTAGTATGCGTTTTTTTAGTTCTGGCGGTACCTTTAGGCTGGTAAAAATTAAGCCAATAACAAATAGGTTATCTAAACTTAATGATTTTTCTATTGCCCAAGCGGCCAAATACTCGGCACCAGCTTGATTACCGATAAAAATAAAAATAGGCACAGAAAACAACAGCGCCAAACTAATATAAAATAGCGACCAACGAACAGCTTCTTTAAAGCCGATGACGTGGTCTTTACTATTACGCCACTCTAAAATTGCATACAGAATTAAAACACCAACGGTTCCTGCGTACATAAAACCAGGCACACCATAAGTTCTTACAGAATTTTGTAAAGCCTCGGCAAACATTATCAATAGCATAACAAATCTACCACTTAAACGCATCGATAAAAATTGTTAATTTTTAAGTTAAAATACAACCATGGCCAATGATTATGAAAAGAAAAAATGTGCTAGCAAAAAACGCTTTGCCAACGATGTTTTGGCGAGCGCCGCGCTCAAAAAGATTAATCCAAACAAAGCCGCCAACAAACCATCACGCGTCTACAAATGCACGGTGTGTGCTGGATTTCACCTCAGTTCCCAACCTCGTAGATAGGGTTTACTTACAGTTGTCCTCGCAATTTTAAATATGGTTGCCCAATAACTTCGCGTAGCTTCCACCGCAATGGACCTCGGCACCACCATTGTGATGAGGCCGGGTCGAACTCTTCGGGCAGGTTTGGTGGGGCTATTGGGTCAAAGCCCACTAACCTAGCCTGACGGAGCACACGACTCACATGCCTTGCGTGTGCTACATGCAGTGTTTTTCGAACGGTGATTGCACATTGGCTTTGAACTTGCTCCAACTCAGCCATCGTGCCGCCTTTACTAGCCAGGGTGTTTGCTGAGGTGTCGTGAAAGACTCCTGCTATATTTGTGTTAGGTGAAATTTCCTGTAGTGCATTCGCAATACTTTCGGCTACATAAATTGGCCTATTAAAATTAAGGTCAACAATAAACTGTGCAAGTAAACGATTTACAAGTCCAGCCCCATCGCTTGGTGCACCAAACTCGTGCCCAATAATAATTTCTGTGGCCCGAAACTGCTCAACGGATGCGGCCTGGTAATGCTGCTCCATTTTAGTTTGTGGCAATATAGACATTGCCCACCAGAGTATCGCTTTTAGGATAAAAAAGCCACTACAAATCTAAAAAGATGGGTCGTGGTGCGGGTGAGGGGACTTAAACCCCTGGCCTCTTCCTTGGCAAGGAAGCG
>JBBTTS010000061.1:0-4675 GCA_038064135.1 Patescibacteria group bacterium
GGCTATGCATCCCAAATACAACATGTCTGCACTCGAAGTTGTTATGACAAAACTTCACGCTGGAGGTAAATTCGATAAAAGCACATACAAAGTTTCTGGCGGTCTTCATGGTGTAGGAGTTAGTGTTGTTAACGCACTTTCTATTAAATTTGTAGCAGAAGTTTATCGTGACGGATTCGAATATCGTCAAGAATTTAGTCTTGGTTCGCCACTTGCGCCTATACAAAAAATTGGCTCTACAAAAAAACAGGGTACCGCAATAAGTTTCTGGCCAGATACCTCGATTATGGCAAGTGAGCCATTTGATTATGGTTGGGTGCTTGACTATCTACGTCACCAAGCATACTTAACGAAAGGTGTAAAAACATTTGTAGAAGACCAAAAAACAGGTCAAAAATATGGTTTTTATTTTGAGGGTGGAATCCAGTCTTACGTTCGCCACTTAAATCATGGTAAAGAAGTTATAGATGAAGATGTTTTTTATGTCGATAAACAAGTAGACGATGTTCAGGTTGAAATTGCCATTCAGTATGCCGATACTTTCACCGAAACCGTTAAGGCATTTGCTAATAATGTATTTAACCCCGATGGCGGAACTCATTTAACCGGTTTTCGGGCTGCTTTGACACGTGTCATAAACGATTATGCTAGAAAAAGTGGTCTTATTAAAGAAAAAGAAGAAAATCTATCTGGCGAAGACACTCGTGAAGGTCTGACATCAGTTATTTTAGTAAAGCTGCCCGATCCCCAATTCGAAGGACAGACCAAAAACAAACTTGGGAATCCTGAGATTCGTGGTTATGTCGAGCAAGTCCTAGGCGAATATTTAAATTACTACCTAGAAGAACATCCTGCAGTGGCTAGGAAAATTGTCGGTAAAGCACTTTTGGCTGCCAGGGCTAGAAAAGCCGCCCGAGCCGCCAGAGAAAACATTATTCGAAAAGGCGTATTAGAAGGATCTGGTTTGCCGGGTAAACTGGCTGACTGTTCTTCAAAAGACCCAAGCAACTCGGAACTATATATAGTTGAGGGCGATTCGGCTGGTGGTTCTGCAAAAGTCGGTCGTGATCCCAAGACCCAAGCTATTTTACCGCTTCGTGGCAAGGTTTTGAACGTAGAACGTGCCCGTTTGGATAAAATGCTGGCTAATAACGAAATAGTTACTCTAATTAAAGCGCTTGGCGTCGGCATAGAGGAGCAATTTAGTATGGAAGGCCTTCGTTATCACCGCATAATAATTATGACTGATGCCGATGTTGATGGTTCGCACATTAGCACACTTTTACTAACTTTTTTCTTCCGTCACATGCGGCCAATTATTGATGGCGGATATCTTTATTTAGCAAAGCCCCCACTGTATTTACTAAAGAGTTCAGGAAACAAACGAACTTATGCTTACAGTGATTTAGAGCGCGATCAACTGATTGATGAACTAATTAAAGATCGAAAAGACAGAGGAACAACCGTTCAATATAATGATGATCGTAAAAAACAAGCTGGACTTAGCGATATACAAAGATACAAAGGTTTGGGTGAAATGGACGCCGATCAACTTTGGGAAACTACCATGAATCCTGAGAATCGGGTATTGGTGCAGGTTAGGCTAGATGATGCTGAAAAAGCAGACGCCATTTTCAATAAGTTAATGGGTACTGAAGTTGAACTGAGGAAGAACTTTATTCAAACACATGCCAAGTTTGTAAAGGATTTGGACGTATAAAAAATGGACGACAACCCCATAAATCCAGCAATTCAGCCTAGTGAGCAGCACGGTTCATTTGAGGGTGAAGTGATTCAGTCCATCGATAGCGATCATTCTAGAGCTGTTGAACTCCGTACTGTCGAAAATATCATGGAAGACAGTTATCTCAAGTATTCAATGAGTGTCATTGTTGCTAGAGCTTTACCGGATGTTCGCGATGGGCTTAAACCAGTGCACCGTAGAATCTTATACTCTATGGAAAAAAACGGCTGGAAACCCGGCAGTAAATTTGTTAAAAGTGCCCGTATTACTGGTGACGTAATGGGAAAATATCACCCCCATGGTGACGTAGCTATATATGACGCCATGGTAAGGCTTGCGCAAGATTTTTCAACCAGGTACTTATTAGTAGATGGCCAGGGAAACTTTGGATCCATGGATGGCGACCCACCTGCGGCACAGCGGTATACCGAAGCCAGAATGGCTAAGGCAGGTGCCGCTTTATTGGACGATATAGACAAAGACACAGTACCTTTCAGAGAAAACTACGACGGATCAGAGATGGAACCAGAAGTTTTGCCGGCAAAACTTCCTAATCTACTACTTAACGGACAGGTAGGTATAGCTGTAGGTATGGCTACAAATATCCCGCCCCATAACGTAAGTGAAATAATCGACGCCACAATAAGACTAATAGACAGTCCAGCATCTACACTGGAAGACCTATTAGAGTTTGTGCAAGGTCCTGACTTTCCAACTGGGGGAATAGTATATGGAAAGGAATCCATTAAAGCAGCATTTGCAACAGGTAGGGGCGGTGTAATTGTTCGGGGCGTGGCAAATGTAGAAGAGACCCAAAAAGGACGAAGCCAAATAATTATCACCGAAATTCCATATGGCGTAAACAAAGCTGGTTTACTTGAAAAAATCGCTGATCTGTACAAAGAAAAGAAGATTGCAGGTATTAGCGATCTAAGAGACGAGAGTGCCCGAGGAAATGTACGTTTGGTCATTGATCTAAAAAAAGATGCTTACCCCAAAAAACTTTTAAACCAACTTTATAAGTTGACTCCATTACAACAAGCCATTCACTACAACATGCTTGCATTAATTGACGGAATTCAGCCTAGGGTTTTAGGTTTAGTGGATATTCTTCAAGAATATATCAAGCACCGTCAGATTGTGGTTAGAAGACGTACAGAATTCGAACTAAGGAAAGCCAAAGAACGCGCACACATTTTAGAGGGTTTAAAAACAGCCCTGGATAATATCGATGAAGTTATTACAACAATTCGAGCTAGCCAGACTAGCGATGAAGCTCAAGATAATTTGATTAAAAGGTTTAAGTTAAGCGATATTCAGGCTAAAGCAATTTTAGCCATGCAACTGAGGACTCTTGCCGGTTTAGAGCGTAAGAAAATCGAGGATGAACTAGCAGAATTACTTAAACTAATTAGTCAACTAGAAGGTATATTAGCCGAAGAAGAGAAGATTTTAAAAATTATAAAAACTGAACTTCTTGAAATGCGTAAACAATTTGGCGATGATCGTCGTACTAAAGTCATACCGCAAGAATTAGGCAAATTGAGCGATGAAGATCTTGTACCAGATGAGCAAGTTGCTGTAACTCTTACAATGGCAAACTACATAAAACGTAGTCCAATTGGTGACTATAAACGCCAACATCGTGGCGGTAAGGGTAAGCGCGGTATGGCAACCCGTGAAGAAGATGTAATCGAACATGTGGTTAATGCCAGCACTCATGATTTCCTATTATTTTTTACTAATAAAGGTCGGGTATTTAGATTAAAAACATATGAGGTACCAGCCACTAATTTGAATGCCAAAGGAATCGCGTTAGTTAACCTACTCCAACTTCAGCCTGAAGAAAAAGTTAGTTCAGTTATTAATATCACCAAGACCAACAGCCAAGGCACTTTATTTATGTGTACAGTTCGTGGTGTTGTAAAGAAAACTCCTTTCGAACAATACAAGAATGTTCGTCAGTCGGGTTTAATTGCCATTAATTTAGATGACGGTGATGAGCTAAAATGGATTCAAATGACCACAAGTGACAACGAAATCATTATTTCTACCTTGCAGGGTCAAGCAATAAGATTTCACGAAAAAGATGTCCGCTCAATGGGACGTGTTTCAAGGGGTGTTCGCGGAATCCGGCTTCGGTCTGGGGACCAAGTAATTGGAATGGATATTGTAGAAGAAGGAGCGAATATATTTGTTATCAGTAAATTTGGTTATGGTAAACGCACTAAAGTTTCTCAGTTCACACCGCATGCCCGGGGTGGAGTGGGTATAAGGTCTGCAGTTGTAAATTCAAAAACTGGCAACTTAATGGGAGTTAAGCGTCTCATAGATGACAGTCAAGAAGTTTTAATAATATCAACTGCCGGTCAGACCATCAGACTAGGGTTAAATGATATCCCGGAACTTGGCAGAGCGACCCAAGGTGTTCGGATAATGCGACTAAATGACGGGGATACAGTGGCGTCACTGGCGCTGGTAGATAAGCAAATAGAAGACGAAACTGCCGACGACGAAAACGAGGAAACTAAAAAACAAGCATAAGAATTAACAGATTGTTTTGGACTAAATGCGTTGTAAAAAGTTCATTGTATTTATTTAAGCTTGACACTAAAGGTTAGAAAAGGTTAATATTACCGGAGCATTTGCGAGGCCTTTATTAAAGTGTCCTAAAAATGTACTTTAAAAATTGAATAGTGCAAATCAACGTCAGCCCCGATGTAAAAATTGGGGTCCCGACATTTTTTGTCGGGGTTCATTAAATCGTTGACTATTAAATTAGTCAGCGTAAGAATTGTTTTTTGATAATTTTAAGTCAGAAATACTAATCGTTTTGATTAGTAGTTCACCTTAAAGTCTAGATCTGATTCTTTTTTGGAGAGTTTGATCCTGGCTCAGGATGAACGCTGGCGGCGTGCCTAATACATGCAA
>JBBTTS010000062.1:0-1310 GCA_038064135.1 Patescibacteria group bacterium
AAAATGGGTCTTAAATATGACCTAACAGAAATTTATAAAGCCGAAAACGGCCAAACAAACTTGGTGGATATTACGGTACATAAACACAACGGCGAACTAGTTGCATTAGAAGAAAAAATTTACGCCAGACCATTCCCGGGATTAAACATAGACAATTTACCACTGTTTGGAATTATTGCTGCTGTAGCTCGTGGCCGCACGTTAATTCACGACTGGGTTTATGAAGATCGTGCGATTTATTTTACCGAACTTAGAAAGTTAAATGTAAATGTATCGTTGGTCGATCCACATCGCGTATATATAGATGGTCCGACAAAATTTAGTGCTGCAGATGTCACTTGTCCACCTGCCCTTCGGCCAGCAATTATTATTTTGCTTGGCATGCTTGCAGCGCCAGGAACATCAGTGCTCAGAAATGTTTACTCGATCAACCGTGGTTACGAAGGATTCGCTGATCGATTAAATGCTCTTGGCGCTGATATAGAAGTGATGCACGATTTTTAGGCCTGTTTCTTATCTGTTAATTTTGGTATAATTGCCACGATTGCGGGATTCGTATAACGGCTAATATATTAGTTTTCCAAACTAAGGACGGGGTTTCGACTACCCCATCCCGCACCAAATTTAAACAACTATGCCCCCGTAGCTCAGCTGGATAGAGCAGAAGACTTCTAAGCTTAAGGTCGCATGTTCGAATCATGCCGGGGGCGCCAGTTTTTTAAATACGGACTATTATTGAACCTGTAGTTATCCAAAGTGTAATGGCTGCCACAAGCGTTCGTTGGGCTATACCACGAAATGACGGGACTTGATTCATAGCTACAAGCGCGATTAGCGTTACTATTCCAGAAATAAGGTAATAAATACCGATTGGTGTGTTAATTCGCCTAGATGCAAACCACATCTGAAGAATCCCCTGTATTACGACAGTCGATATAAAAACTAACGAGTGGATTGTCCCAGTTATTGTACTTGTACCTACTAAATCAGTCTTGAAAATCCCAACCAGCACAAGGCAGAGACCGAATGCCAGTGCGCCGCTTGCGACTAGTATTTTGTCGAAATGATTAACAGAATCCATTCGGTAAATGTAAAAACTAAGCCATAATGACAAAACTCCAAAAACAAGAAAATTTAGTGTTTGCCAAATTCCTACATCGGTATATACCAGCTGGCTAATTGCTGTATCTTTTGGGTTATAGTGTGATGCTATTATCCCTAAAAGTAGAGCATTGGTAAGAAAAAGTAGCGGCGATGCAAGACAAAAGTAGAAGAACATAACTCTATTTTATATGAACTTACGAATGTTC
>JBBTTS010000063.1:0-1587 GCA_038064135.1 Patescibacteria group bacterium
AAAAGCATCTAAAAAAATTCATATAGGTCATGAAACCACACGTGGGCTAGGTGCTGGTGCCGATCCTAAAGTAGGTGAGAAGGCAGCCAAAGAGTCAAATAGCGAAATAGCAGCTTGTGTCGAGGGTGCTGATATGGTTTTTGTTACTATTGGAGCAGGTGGTGGGACCGGTAGTGGAGCAGGACATGTTGTAGCAAAAGCAGCACAAGATGCTGGCGCTCTCGTTGTAGGATTTGCAACTAAACCATTCGCATTCGAAGGTGATAAACGGAGGCGAAACGCTGAAATTGCCATCGAAAATCTACGTCATGCCGTAGACACCCTAATTGTTATACCGAATGATCGCTTACTTCAAACAATCGACCGTACCACTCCACTGTTAGAAGCTTTCAAAGTTGCTGACGATGTTCTTCGTCAAGGTGTTCAGGGAATTTCAGATCTTATCACGGTGCACGGCCTGATTAATCTTGACTTTGCTGATGTAAAGACAGTCATGAGCAAAGCCGGATCGGCGCTTATGGGTATAGGTCGAGCAGCCGGTGAGAATAGGGCACTACAAGCAGCCCAAGAGGCAATTGAATCGCCACTCCTAGAGGTTTCTATCGACGGTGCCAGAGGCATTTTGTTTAACGTAATAGGCGGACACGACATGTCCATGCACGAGATTAATACAGCCGCCGAAGCCATCACAGCAGCTGCTGACCCCGATGCAAATATAATCTTTGGCGCTACGATAAACCCAGACCTCGAAGGAGAAATAATTGTTACGGTAGTTGCAACTGGTTTTGACGCATCATATTTCTCTGATCGTACCTTACCCGCTAAATCATCAATACAGGATGATCAAAGTAACGATGACACCACAACCGACGCTAGTCATGGTGCCAGTGTAGCACTAACAGAGTCTGATATGGCTGATCTTGATATGGATTTAACAGATACAGATGACGAAAAATCAGATACCCATGATTTTCACAAAGAGGATACAAAAGAAATGCCTAATATTTGGTCTATCGATGGTAATACTGATGAAGAACCAGAAAAAGATGATGATTCAGATGCACCCGCAACAATGATTTCTGCGGATGAAGAGATTGAGCTTGAAAAACCATCATTTTTAAGGCGACTAGCAAAAAAAAGAAGCACCAAAAACAAGTCCAAAAACCCTAGTGACACAAATGAATCTGAAAAATAAGCGTAAATAATACAACCAATAATTCTTGCCAAAACACCACAAATAGCGTTAATATCTTTGTTAGATACGCTATATGTGCATGGAGGGTATAGCGATATAGCACGTTATTGTTGAACACAAATATTGTTCCTATTAATTAAAGGGAACATAGAAAGGTGTGACTAATAGTGAAATGTAGTCAATGTTATACCACGGATACTAAGGTTATTGAATCACGAGACGCTGCTGATGGCGAGACTATAAGGCGCCGAAGAGCTTGCCTTAAATGCCATCATCGTTTTACGACCTATGAACGTGTGGAGAGACCACAGCTCGTAGTGGTAAAAAACAGCGGTACACGTGAAATATTTGATAGGGGAAAACTATTGGCGGGGCTTTTTCGTGCCTGCGAA
>JBBTTS010000064.1:0-2870 GCA_038064135.1 Patescibacteria group bacterium
CCATGTATAAGTAGCCGCTTCATTGCCACCCCCCTGATCAGTTCCGATTTTATAGTAAGCTGCGTGTTCGCTTAAATCAGCATATTCAGTCCATCCGCCACCTGACGGAGGAGTTATAGTAGTTGTGCCATCATGACACATTAAAGCAATATATAGGTCACCGGCCGGGCGTGTAGCCGGCATTGACATGACAAAGCTTGTGGAATTTGAATTTTGTAAACTTTCAATTTGATCAACTAATTGAGGCTTGCTTGGTCCGGTACGGCCACCGGATCGATAAATATAACCACCGGCTACAGCTGTTGAGTGATCAAATGTGGCTTCGCTCATATCCAGATTACCTTGCCACGCATCGATTCTGGCACCGGTGGTTTGGCTTTTTTGAAATAATTCATTATCGATATCAAAATCTACGTTAGTTTCGTTGTTGCCGCGCATTAATTTTGCGGCAGTTTCGATATATACACTTGGGTCAATACTTAAAGGATAAACTGCGTTACCTAACCCTTTGGAATGAATTGTTAAAAGTTTATCTTTAACCTCATACCATGTTTTTACTTTTGATTGGTTTTTATTTAGCTCTTTAACGAAAGGGGCTGGTGAACTAAATAATAAAGTGTTTTTTGGATTATTTTGTCTTACTTTTGTAAGTAATTCTGCATCTGATTCACTTCCGGTTGCCACATTTCCTAGTAGCGATGGACTTACTCCATAAAATCCCAAGCTACCATTTTTCTCAATACGCAGTTCAATCCCATCAG
The DNA here is from genome assembly GCA_038064135.1 of Patescibacteria group bacterium. Taxonomy (GTDB): domain Bacteria; phylum Patescibacteriota; class Saccharimonadia; order Saccharimonadales; family OMJO01; genus JBBTTS01. The sequence continues at coordinate 762 of JBBTTS010000064.1, forward strand.
GTAATTCTATGTCATAAGAAAAAGATAATTCATCACCAGAAAATGATTCTAAGATAATATCTTCCTTTATACTCCCGGCTCTGGCTGTATAAACATTTAATCCATTTTTACCAATTAATGGATAAACTATCCGGTTATCTCTTTTTTGACCATTTCCAGATCTAAATTTTGGTTTAAAAGTTATGGATGTCTTGTGGGTAGGGTCAATTATTTTTATGCCGTTTTTTGGGTCTTTTGATAGTTTTGCTTGAAATTTTGGTCCGGATGTTTGGCCTGCAACTTCGCTGGATTTTGGTTGATATCCTTCATTATATAAATAAGCGTTTTCTTTTTCATTAAAACTCAATTTTTCCGCATAAAGTTGAATTTTTCTTGGAAGTAATTTTTCAACCTGAGGAGATAATTTAGCAGAAGATTCCCTATAAAATGGTTCAAAAACCTGCCAGTAAACACTAAAAATAATCAGTGTAGCGGCAAACAAAAAAGCTACTCTAATAATCGTTGAACGGATAAATCTGTATTTTGTAACTATTGGTTTGCTGTCTACATTACTTGAACTTATTTTTAGCTTCTTGCTCAGACCTGCTCGTTTTTCAGCCAGACTATATTCCGCCCTACCGAAACTGGCAGGGCGACGGTTCGGCTTTTTTGATGGCCTAATATCGTCCATAATCCCTTGGTATTTGTCTACCTTTATTTATAGAGCTAGTATAGCAATTTTAGAGTTAAATCGTAAGCACTGTTATTAAAAAAAGCACCCCTGTTTTAGCTTATATAGCCAACACAGGGGTGTAACAATTAAGGAAAGGTTTTGTTTTTATAAAATGTTTATTTTTATTTTATTAACTTCGCCGTTAATTTTTTGAAGTTTTTATTTTTGGTACGCGTCGAGCAATGACTGCTTCACCACAACTCAGTCAAAGTGAACTATGCGAACCTTGAGAAGAAGAATAACTTACGAGTCAAATTCTTCTGTAACCTAAGGGTCAAAACAAATTTTTGTATTTATTTAAACCGAACTTGTTAGTTCTGTTTCAAAGCCTCGGGCTTTATGGAAAATCGTGTTCTTTTGGTTTTGTTATTTTCATAGTTATATCCCTATTAGTTACCCGTTGTTGTAAACGTTAATGTGCCGACATAGGCATTGGCGTTGCTATTCGCTTTTAAATTAATCTTAAATATTACGAAGGCGTTGGCAGAAGAAGTACCAAAACTACAACTTGTACTTTCATTTCCATTTATGCCAACGGTTTGCCAAGTATTTGCACTAGTTACGACTGTTGTTTCTCCACTGCCACACTGAGTTATAGTGCCACTCTGACTCTTGAACATTTCATACGTTACAGCTGCATTTGAGGTGTTATCTGTCCGTGCTGTCAATTGAACTGTGTCATCACTTGAAAAGTTTTTGAATGTTGCAGGAAGTTGATATGTAACATAAATACTATATGTTTGTTGAGTCGCCTGTGGTGATGTCCATTTATAGTAGCTTCGAGCTTCACCGCTGGCACATAAACTGGTATTCAGAGATAATCCTCCGCCATTGCCGCAGGCATCGGCAGTCATTGTTCCAATTCCCGTACCATTTAGCACTGCGCCGGCGTATTCTGGATTAAGGTTTACTACATTGTCAGGAGCAGACCCGCAAGCACCCCAACCATCTGCTTCGTAACATTGAATCCTTCCTGTCGTAGTGTCGTAATACATACTGCCAAGATAAGCATCGTTATTAGAAGCTATAGGCGAACTTGACGATCTATCAAGAGTAAACAGGGTGACTGGTCCGCCCTTATTCGCCCCACCAACCTGAACGTTACTGGAATTATTGGTATTTAATGTTACGGATAAGGCGTCTACATAAAATGTTCTTGCAGTTGCCGTAGGTTGATATATAACTACATCAGGGTCAGTTATACCAGAACTTGGGGTTGTGAATATACAGGTAATCTTAGTCCAGGCACTTGTTGAAAGTGTTTGGGTATTATAGTCGGTACATAGTTGGGCCGAAGCAGGTGTAGAATTTCCGCCAGCTGGCAAAAATCCGACAGTTATATCAGTAAATGTACCACTAGATAGTTTGGCGTAAAAAGTTACTAAATATTGTGTACT
>JBBTTS010000065.1:0-2514 GCA_038064135.1 Patescibacteria group bacterium
GACCATTACCATCTTGAAATGGGTGTATTTTTAGAAATTCTACAATAAAGTTGGCCATATGAATCAGCGGGTGGTGATTCGTGCTGTGGCGATAGTCTCTGTTGAACCATTCAATTAGCTCTCGCATAGCTTTTGGGGTCAAATAGGCAGACGTTGTATCGAAAAGGACACCTAGTGCCTTACCACTTTGATCTATCATCTCAACTTTGTTCTCAAGGTTCTTGTATCTGCCCATATGTCGCTCGTCTTTTGAAGAGTATTTGAGCAGTTGGCTATGGAATGACAGGATCGAGCTCTCAGACAAGGGAATTCCAGTGTAATTATCAAAAACCAGTTGGAGAAGTTCGTAATAGCCGCGCACTTCTTGTTCGTCACGATCCAAAAGCTTCTGAATTGTTAAGCCACGCATAAGCTTATCAACTTCGATGTCTGATAATTTCGACCCTTCGATACGCGTAGAGGCGCCTGTTGAAGTGACGAGAGCAGAGCGCTTCAGTCTATCAAGAAGCTGAGGGCTTAGATTAGCTCCACCAACCCACCGACCTTTAAGTTCATCGATCTTGGCGATATTAATAAATATTGCCTGTGGCAAATTATCGATTCGTTTGTCTAGATTATTCTTCATGATCTCTCATAGAGTATATATGAGATTGTAGGAGATTACAAGAGGGTATTCGTATTCCTAGTACTCTTGAGAGAATAGTCGAGGAAGTCTACAAGACATTTGAAGATTCAAAACAAAAAAACAAAAACTAAGGTAAAACGTCTCTAAATCGAGCATCCAACACTTTTAGGATTTTTTCTAATAATTTCAACGATGGTAATGTGTAGCCTTGTTCTAATTTGGCATAATAACTACGCTCAGTACCCGCCCGTTTGGCAACTTCCTCTTGGGTTAAGCCAGTCTTGATGCGGCTAGCTCTTAATTGTTCTCCTAAGTATCTGCTCAGTTCGGTCATGTTTGAGATTATATATTAAAAGTATACTGGCAGGTAAGAAGTAAATGAGGTTCTGCAACTACTCTAGTCTGTCATGAAAGTACAGTTGATATCACTTTCATGAATAGCACTGTAGATTTTTCCAGCGTAAGCTCTTATCTGCGCTACTAAAACCTCGCCCATCTCTTCATCTCCTGGTTTGCCGATCACGTCAAAATATAACGCTATTGGAGCATACGACACGAAACTGTCTAGCTGTATCTTTGCCTCCTTAAGGCCTTCGCCTTTTGATATATCAATATCTCCATAGGCGACTGACCGTGCCTTGACCATTCATGACTCCTTATTGTTAGGTTTTTGGCTGGGCTCACGTAGGTATATCATCACTTTCGGTGGGTCGTTCCTGTCCGTCGTTTGCTCGTTGGGTGAACCAACTAGAACTGATACCCCAACATTCTGAGCATACCAAAGGCTGTCAAACAACAGCTTTGGGTTATCGACAAAAGCATCCATCATCACAATAATGTAATCAACGTTCTTTTGTTTAGCGTCGTTCACTACCTTTATCCAGTTCGGTACTCTTTCACGGAGATTGACCTCTCTGTCCTCATCTATCGTATTCATTTTGACCCTCCTTAAGTTATATATAAATTAATTGTAATAGCTAATACGAAAAAGGACAAACTTTTTTAAAAAGGCTGTCCTTTTTATTAATTATTCTCGTGTTTATTATGAGTTTGATAACTAGCGATGAATGCATCGATCTTAAGTTGGACACAATGAGTTGCGCAAGTAATGGCGTCAGGCCATTTACAACGCCCTAGGGGTGGTTTTCGACTCGAGAATGTAGAAATGCGATGGCATTGAAATCACTGCTCAGCGGCTTTAATGATCGAATTCTGGAATATTGGTAAATGTCTTACAAAAACCCTGAGACTCGAAATAATAAACTTAAGTTTTTACTAATGGATCTTCTTGCTTGATAATTCGTTCAATGTGATCCTCAAGTTTACTGATTACGTCCTCTGGTAAGTAACTGTACTTTGCATTCAAGTATGGCTTTAAGTTGGGGAGTTGTTTCGGAGCTATATAACCGGCCAGTGCGTAAACATCTGCTAGTGGTAAATTAAGAGCATTAGCAAGACGAGCAAGCTTTTTTGGTGATGGGGCTACAAATTCGCCATTCTCGATTCTTACAATTGTGGGATTGGTTATGCCACAAAGCTTTTCTAGGGCACGTGTGGATAAGTTCAAATCTTGACGTTTTTGACGTAAAAAGTTTCCAAGTCGCAGTGCTTCCTGTTTGTCCATAATTAACTCTTTTCTTTGCAGACACATTATATCAATATTGCTGCATAAATGCATCAGTAACCAGTTCTAGTGATGGTGGGTGTGTATGTGTAAGCATTTGTTGTGGCCTGCTTTTCCGTTGCGGTAGACGGCGCAGTCGTGCAGGTCCGCTTCCAGGGCCGTTTTATCCTGATCCTCACGCTAGCCAGCTTCTTCGTGCAGCTGCTCCCCGTGTAAGCATTTGTAATTTTTATAACACTAGCAACAGATTAAAATTAGAATAGCA
>JBBTTS010000066.1:0-1792 GCA_038064135.1 Patescibacteria group bacterium
TACGGCATTGCCGGCGCAATTATTTTCCGGTTGATATTTATTTTGGCTGGCTTTGAACTGCTAAAACGCTTCGAATGGGTAAGCATTATTTTCGGGCTAATCTTACTGCGAACGGCCTGGCACACATTTAAAGAAGCCCGCGAAGGCGTCCACGATTTCGAGCAAGAAGACATCACCAAGCGCAAGCTTTGGCATTTTATGACTAAGCTTTTGCCAATTCACCCAAAGTTTATTGGCCACAAGCTAACCACGTATATTAACGGCAAGCGGGTCTTGACCATGATGGCGGCCACGATTATTTTGGTAGAGTTAACCGACATTATTTTTGCAGTCGACAGCGTACCGGCAGTATTGGCCGTCAGCCCTGACCGCTTTGTTGCGTATAGCAGTAATGTTTTTGCACTACTTGGACTTAGGGCACTGTTTTTTGTTTATCATTCTGTGGAAGAAAAGTTTTGGGCACTTACTTGGTCGCTGGGTTTTATACTAAGTTGGATTGGGTTCAAAATGGTGGCTGCACCGCTTGGAATCCATATACCTGTAGGCTTGAGTCTTAGCATTTTAGGAACACTGCTGGCGGGTGGAATATTTGTTTCGTTACTTTTCCCAAAAGAAAAAAAGACTTAGAAATTCGCAGCTATCCAGTTCTCGCCCGGGGTTTTGACCACGAAAAAACCTCACCTTGAGTGAGGTCGTTTCGTGGTGGATCATAACAGGGAAAACTGGAACTGTATCTTTGACTGCCTGCAAACTCTGAGTGACCGTTTAGAATCACTCAATATCGATGAGTTGATGGAGGCAGAAGATGCGTAAGTTTAACCTGTTTAACCCTCGCTCGTTTGATTCAAAACTCTTTGATGAAATTGGTTTTTATCCAGCTTTCACTTCTGATCTCAAACAAGCGTCAAGAAATATTGTAATAGAAAGTCCCTTTATTTGCTACCGAAGGTCGGCCAGTTTAATCCCAGAGTTTGTTCGAGCACTTGATAGGGGCGTTTCGATTACGCTCAATACTCGTTTCACAAACGAGCATGACGGCACTATGAAGACTCAAGCCGAAGCAGTTGTACAGTCCTTTGAGAAGATGGGTGTTAAAGTACATTTTGTCAGGAAGTTGCATCGTAAGTTGGCAATTATTGATAAATCCGTTGTTTGGCAAGGTAGTCTGAACATCTTATCTCATGCCAACACTAAAGAGGTGATGAGCCGAATTGAGTCTCGCACGCATAGCAGGGCTATCAAGAAGTTCATATCTGTAAAATAGTGATACAATGAAGCCATGAAAACTTATGACGAGAGTGATATCGACGGTGTTTTAAAGTACATGACCATTTTTCATCCAGAAAAGGCTAATCGTGAATACTGCAATGCCTTGCTGGAATATTGGGAGATGACGCTGAAACACATTGCCATCAACAACCCAGACAATATTGGCATAATCCTAGAGAAATTTGAGGCATCAAAGCAAAAAGACTAGGGTAAAACGTCTCTAAATCGAGCATCCAGCACCTTTAAATCTTATCTAGCAGTCAAGCTCCCTATGAGCGCTCTTCTCGTTTTGCACAACTTATAGCCTTCGGTATCTGGTAGTGCTGCCTAAGCCGATGCGCTCCACCTTTTTCATTTCAGTAAGTCGAGATATAGCTTGCGACACTGTAGCCCGAGCAACTCCTGTTGCATCGGAAATTTGCCCAGGCGTTGCTTCCTCGACCTCGCCAAGGTATACCCACACTTTAAGTTGTTGGGGTGAGAGTAGTTTTTCGATCTCTTGACCCGATAGTAACGTAACCGC
>JBBTTS010000067.1:0-7139 GCA_038064135.1 Patescibacteria group bacterium
CTAACGAGCTTAAGCCGGGTCGGTCTGCCGCACCCCTTACCACAACAACTGCGTATTTATTGTCGTGCGGCCAGAATATTGCTGTTTCGTTTTTTAAATTTGTGGCAAACGATACTGAACCGACAGGTGCAAATGTTTGACCGGGTAAAAGAGTATAATTTTCTGGCTGACTCCGCCTTAGTTTAACGTCAGCTACTTCGTTCAACCCACCGCTAGGCAAAACTCCAACGGTTATTGCAATTTGTTCTATATATGTTGACACCCTGTGTCTTAACAAGAACTGTCCTAGTAGAGGGGGGTTTGGTTTGTTATTCGCGGATTTTTCGACAAAATCACCAGATATTAGTGTAGCGAATAAGCCCGTATTATACGGTATGGTTTCGCTAGATGCAGACTGTACGGAATTAGTGTTGATGGGCCTTGCGACAATCGGCTGTTGTGCCCATCGATAAGTTATCCAGGCAGCAAAGCCAAGCAAACAGATTCCAAAACACCAAAACACACGAAATCGTTTACGGGTTAATCTTTTGGGATGATTATTCTGTAGCATGTTAGCGGCGTCCCTTGTTGTCAAGTATAGACAAAATATGTGCTAGTACCAATATTCAATATAGTTATATAATTAGATTGTTAATAACTGTCGGGGGAAATAATGGACGATGTAGTTATAATTAGACCGAGTGGCAAGTTTGCGTTACTTCGATTATTGGCAACAATTTTTGCTACCGAAACTGTGTACGCATTTTGCTTTGTAGTGTTATTATTGCTGCAAACCGGGTCAGTCGACCGGGGTTATGTGATTGGCCTATGGTTGTTGCATACGGCCAAATTTGTACTGCTGATTGGCTTTTGCACTGATATAATTATTCGCTACCTTAGTATGCATTATTATATTGCTCGAAATCATCTGATAATTAACCGCGGCATAATAAACAATGAGGAAAAGGTTTATGAACTTAGCCAGGTGCGCAAACTGTCGGTCACCCAAGACTCGGTTGGAAAAAGATTGAATTTCGGGAATGTTCATTTACTTTTGGGCGAAAAAGGCTTTGAAGAAGAAATAACCCTCGTCAACATTACTAATCCTCGTGGTATTACCAAAGAAATAGAACGGTATTTAGGAACTTTTCGGCGTGAGTCGACAGGCGACTAAAATAGCTCACACTCAACAACTTCTTAAAAAACATTCGCTCATATCTGATCAAGTGGAAGTTGATGAGCTTGAAGTTATCTTGAATCACCTTGAGCTGCTACTAGTCAACGGCAACGAGGGAGCAGTGGTAGAATTCGGTTGCTTTAAAGGTACGACCTCACTTTTCTTGGGTCGACTATTAGCTGAATTTAGAAGGTTTGATGATCTTTATCTGTATGACTCATTTTTAGGCTTGCCGCTAAAGTCGGTCCAAGATCAAAGCCCAGTAGGTGAGCACTTTAAACAAGGTGAGTTATCGTCGACCAAGTCACAACTTTTACTAAACTTTAAAAAAGCGGGGCTCGCTAAGCCCCACGTCACAAAGAGTTGGTTCGAAAATTTAAATTCCGGCGATATCCCAAGCAATATTGTGTTTGCATTTTTAGATGGCGATTTTTATTCTTCAATAAGGGCTTGTCTGAATCTCATCACACCCAAACTGGCAAGTGACACAATAATAATTGTAGACGATTACCAGACCGAGGCATTGCCTGGAGTAAAAAAAGCAGTAGATCATTGGGTTACTACCCACGATTTAGCGGTTCTCTCTGTAAAAAGCCTAGCGATTATTCATGTCTCAGAGCTTCGATAGGGTCTTTTCGGGCCGCTTGAAGAGCGGGTGTGGCTCCAAAAAACACGCCAACTAGAAATGCAGTACTTACGGCAATAAACATGATTGGCAAAGTTACCACCGGTTCTAGCTGTGTAAAAATTCTAATAAGTGCGTTTGCAAACAACGAAACGAGTACACCAAAGAATCCTCCAACAACACTCAATGTGGCAGCTTCTGTGACAAATTGATTCATAATTTGTTTATTGGTAGCGCCCAGTGCTTTTCGAACACCGATTTCGCGTGTACGCTCACTGACTGAAACTAGCATTATGTTCATAATGCCAATACCGCCTACAAATAAAGAAATGCCGGCTACAGCCGAAATCAGCGCAGTCAACATGTCTAAAAGCTCATCGGCCACTGCTAGATTGTCGCTTTGCCTTAGCACCGTTATATCGTCTTGGCCTCCATGCGCCGCAATCAACGATTTCTGTAAGCGATCAGCCACTTGATTAACATTTTTTGCATCTTTAGGCTTAATCAAAACCTGTTGAATTTGTGATTGTCCACCACTAACACGCTTACCCACATTATATGGAATAAAAATTGCAGTGTTATAGTTGCTATTCGGGGCTAGTGGATTAGATTCAAATTCTTCAAACACTCCTCGCACCACAAATTCTTCACCACGCAAACGAAATATCTTACCCACTGGTACATTTTCTTCAAATAATCTTTCGGCAACTTTGCGACCAATTACGGCCATGTTTTTGTCAGCTTCTTCGGCCTTAAAAAAGCTTCCAAATTCTATCGGCTGGTTTAGTACTTTGGAGGCTTCGTGCGTTACCCCAATCACAAAGCCAGCATTATATTGTTTGTTGGCATACTGTGGATTGCCGACAACCAAGCTAAATGGGACGGCAATAGATACATCAGGGTGTTTTTGCAAGTTCAGATAATCTTGTTCGCTTACCACATAGTTACCTAATGTTCCGGCCACATTAACATCAATAATTTTTCCTCTGTTATCTCGAGTTACCAGTTTGCCAGATCTTACCGTCAATAAATCCTGGCCTAGGTGATTTATTTGGCCAACAATTTGCTGCTTTACACCCTCGCCTAAACTAACCGTGATCACAACACTACTTACCCCAATAATTACCCCAAGCATGGTTAATAAACTTCGCCACCTGGCCGATTTTATTGCAGACATAGCCATCCTTACATCACCCTTAGCCATTATTTTTTAACCTTCTTTTTTCGGGTTGATTTAGTGCGTTTTTTAGATGGTTTTACCTTGGTGACTTTTTTAGGCTTACTTTGCTGCTGTGGAAAAGCATGCATAATGGTAGAAACACCGGCCAAAGTGTCGTCTTCGGTCATTTTTGGCAAGCTATACATGCTTTTGCGAACCACTTCGCTAACTTGGCCGATAGCAGATTTTTCGTCACTAATAATTGAGCCGTCGTGCATAAAAACTACTCTGCTAGCATAGCGTGTTAATTCCGGGTTGTGGGTCACCATCAAAATAGTACTACCTGCTTGATGTATTTCGCTCAAGAGCTCCATCACTAAGCGACTCGAGCCGCTATCCAGATTTCCAGTTGGCTCATCGGCAATTAATATGTGTGGATTATTTACCAGTGCCCGAGCTATGGCTACACGCTGGGCTTGTCCGCCGCTAAGTTGCCGCGGGTAAAAATATTCTCTGTCACCCAAGCCAACTCTTTCTAACATAACGCCAGCAGTTTTTAGCCGTCTTGTTTGGGTAATACCTTTGTAGGTTAGTGGCAGTGCTACGTTTTCGAGGGCAGTCAGTTTTGGCAGTAAATTAAATGACTGAAACACAAAACCAATACTGTCGCGGCGAACCTTAGCGCGTTGGCCGGATCTTAACCTTTCCACCGAACGACCATTGAGCTTGTAATTGCCATGGGTGGGTGTATCAAGTAGGCCAATCAAATTCATCAGTGTTGACTTGCCGCTACCACTTGGACCCATCACGGCCACAAATTCACCTGGTTCAATTAATAGGCTAACTTCATCGAGAGCAACCGTGGTTGCATCACCAAAACCATAAAGTCGACTTAGGTCGCTCAAATCAATTATTGCCATTGCTCTTCAGTGTAGCGCTGATCGTACCTGTAGTACAAGATGAAAGTTGTAGTAATTTTAGTTATAATTGTATTCACGATTGGAGAGGTCGCATAGTTGGTCTAGTGCGCCATCTTGGAAAGATGGTATAGGGGCAACCCTATCGCGAGTTCGAATCTCGCCCTCTCCGCCAAATGATGTAAACTAAAATCATGAAACTTTACTCGTGGAATGTGAATGGCATAAGGGCCGTCATAAATAAAGGCGCCTTTCAGCAGTTTGTGGCCGAGCATCAACCCGATATTTTATGCATCCAGGAAACCAAAGCCGAGCAGGGACAAGCAGTTATTGACCTGCCACAGTACGAAGAATTTTGGAATTCGTCGCAAACCAAAAAAGGTTATAGCGGCACGGCAATTTTCACCAAAATAAAACCACTGAATTTTATAAAAGATTTGCCAAACAAGTACGTGAAAAGTAGTGGCTTGGCGGCTGATAATTATGGAGATGCTAACAAAGAGGGTAGAGTGCTAGCTGTTGAGTTTGATGATTTTTTCGTGGTGACGGCCTACACCCCTAACACCAAAGATAACCTAAGCCGAATATCGCTTCGGGTTGATTGGGACAAAGCGATTACAGCCTATTGCGCTGACCTACAAAAGAAAAAGCCAGTACTATACTGCGGCGACATGAATGTCGCCCATACCGAGGATGATCTAGCAAACCCCAAACCAAACATTGGCAAGCATGGGTTTACAGACGAAGAACGCAGCGGCTTTGATAACTGGCTAGATGCGGGGTTCGTAGACACGTTCCGTATATTCACTAAAGGCAACGGCCATTATTCATGGTGGACGCACTGGGCAAACGCTCGCGCCCGCAATGTTGGTTGGCGCATCGATTATTGGCTAGTCTCAAAAAACTTGATACCCAAAATTAAAACAGCAAAGATTCATGCCGACGTAATGGGCAGCGACCACTGCCCAGTAAGTATCGAGGTAGCTTAATGATTTCGCAACCTAGGGTACTTGTTGCATCTACTAAATCAATAAAAGCACTGGCGACTGGAGATGCATTCAGGCAATATGGATTTGAAATCTTACCTGAATCGATTCCTGAAGATATTGACCCGGGCGTCTCGAATCAGCCAAGTTCGCTAACCGAGACTTTGCGAGGAGCCATGAACCGTTTGCAGATTTGCCGGGATACATTCCCGGGATACGACTACTACTGCGCAATTGAGGGCGGTATGCATCAAGTTAAACAAAACCACACCAACCGATGGTTCGAATCAGCCAGTGCCGCCCTGTATAGAAGCGAAACAGAAGTAATTGGCATCGGTTTTGGGCCCAGTTTTCCCGTACCAGAGCAATTAGCTAAGCTAGCGCTTGAAGAAAATGGTGACCTAAATTCTGCAATGCAAACGATTACGGGCATAGAGAGGATTGGTGAGACGATAGGATTTAATGGCTGGACAACGAACGGATTAATAAATCGGAGATCGGCCTCTGCACAGGCGGTTCTTTTGTCACTTTGCGAGGTTCATCTTGAGTTCTAAGTTTGCGGTTTTTGATATAGACGGAACACTAATTAGGTGGCAGCTCTACCATGCGGTTGTTGACCGTATGGCCAAACTGGGTCACCTGGGCCTAGACGCCCACGAAAAACTACACATCGAACGAATGAAATGGAAACGCCGCGAAAGTCCAGGTGCATTTTTAGAATACGAACAGTTTTTGGTTAAACTTTACGAATCGGTTTTGGATAAACTAGACCCAAGGGTGTTTGACAGAATTGCCCGGGAAATTGCTTATGAGTACAAAGACCAGGTTTATACCTATACAAAAAATTTACTTAATAAACTGAAGCAAAAAGGTTACTTTTGTTTAGCAATTTCTGGGTCTCATCATGAATTAGTTGGGCTAGTGGCAAAAGATCATGGTTTTGATGATTGGATTGGCAGCATTTATCACCGTGCAGCCGGTAAATTTACCGGCAACAAGCAAGTAAGTAGCCACGACAAAGCATCAACACTTAAAAGCTTAATTAAAAAACACCAGCTCAACTTAAAAAATAGTTATGCCGTAGGTGATACAGCTAGTGATGTTGGTATGCTTGCAATGGTTGAAAACCCGATTGCTTTTAATCCTAACAGTGAATTGTTGGACCATGCAAAAAACAATGGCTGGCCACTGGTTATCGAGCGTAAAAACGTTGTTTATGAGTTAAAATACTTGGGTGGCAAATACCAACTCGCAAACCCAAACTAATCTTTATAGCTATATTTCGCTGGCGTTAATAATATTTTCGGCTGTAGTACTTATTGGTATACAGCTCAAACTAGTTGGTTGGGTGATTTTAGCTGCTAGTTTTGGGTCTACATTTTGGCTTTTGCCAAAAATTGCACGTGACTTAAGATTAATCATGCTGTCTCTCGCTATATTAGGGCTGACACCAATTTCTACAGAAATTACTGGTTGGAATATGCTCAATTTAGCAATAATGCTGCCATTGGCTGTAATGTTGCCACATTTGATTTTAAGAAAATATTATGCCGATAAAACAATCAAATTTAATTTTGATGTCAGGCGAAAATGGAGTCGACCAGAAAAGTTCTACCTACTCACAGGCGTTATCGGTGCATACTTCGTTTTGCCATATTATTTTACTTCAACTGGGGCTTATTTAAATTGGCCATCAATAAACAATTGGTCCGAAGCAATTAGACTTTTTATTGGAACAAATGGTATGGGTACTTGGGACGAATTTTTATTCGTAAATACAATTATGGCTTTGCTGCTTCGACACTTTACTTATAAAGTAGCCAACCTAGCTCAGGCCATAATATTTACTTCGTTTTTATTTGAATTAGGTTTTAGTAGCTGGGGCTGGGCGATGATTTTTGCATTTGCCTTAACGCAAGGCGCGGTTTATAAACGAACAAAATCTATTTATTTTCTACTTTGTATTCACTTAAGCATCGATTTTATTTTATATCTAGCACTTATTTGGTCGCACAACCCAAGTAAAATGCCGGTCTTTCTTTAATAATTATTCCCTATAAAATAGAACTCATGGATTACTGGCAAAAACAAACCAAAGAATCCCCACTATTCCCCGACATGCTTTGGAGTCGCCCCGAAACTAAAACTGCTGGCGGAAAACTTTTAATTATTGGCGGAAATTCGTTTGGTTTTGCCGCAGTTGGCGAAGCCTACGAGCAAGCAGTAAAAGCTGGTATTGGTAACGCCAGGGTTTTACTGCCCGGAGCAATTAAAAAAGTCGTTGGGCCAATTTTAG
>JBBTTS010000068.1:0-14900 GCA_038064135.1 Patescibacteria group bacterium
TTTATAAAAATTAAAATCTAATTCTTCAAGAACTTTTATTTTATTTACATTTTTTCCGCTGCTTCCTCCAGAAACATTTGATAATATGTTTTGATTTTCTGAACATAGATTAACTCCAAACTCATTAGAGAAATTTATAACTGGTTTCCAAGATATCTCGCTTAAGTCTGGGGAATCAAAAGAGGCCAAATTATTTCTAAACGCTCCCGCTAATACACCAGCAGGTGCATATTATGGCGCGGTAAGGTTTACGGCGATTCCAGAAGGTGCAAATGATGATGATCGCCGTGTAACATTAAACGCAAGTGTCGCATCATTGGTACTTGTTGAAGTAGCAGGAGATATAACAGAATCTATTCAGCTATTAAGTGTCAAAGCTACTAAGGGTAAAAACGCTGGTAGTTTCTTCTTTTCGGTTCCTGACCAGTCGGCCGTGACAGTTAAGAACACGGGTAATGGCTTTTCGCAACCTTTTGGTCGCGTAAGTGTTACCGGCATGAATAATAAAGAGGTTTATAGTTACGAGCTTAATAACAAAGACCCACGGGGGAATATATTGCCAGATAGCACTAGAGTTTTTCGTGACGAGCTTAAAAATATCAAAAATCCTGGCAGATATAAAGTTACTGCAAATATTTCTCATGGATCGGGCGGACAAGTATTAACTGTTCAATCGACATTTTGGTATGTACCGGTTTGGCTACTAGTAACCATCTTGGTCATAATAGTAGGCCTAGTGGTTTTGGCGTATGTGTTTTATCGAACCAGGCTAAATCGACAGCTCAGACACCATCGACGCTAGAACTCTATACTGCTGCTGCTTAATTTGTTAGTATTGTAAGTAAGATGAGTTTCGTTCACAAAACAACGGGATGGCTGTTGCTCTTACTGGTCTTGGTGGCAACCACGATTACAGCATTAATTAATTCGACGGTTTTTGCCGCTCAAGAACAAGGTGCAGTTGGTATCGAGGCGACAATTAGTGCGCCGCCACCATCCCAAGGGGCTACAATTAGCATTCCTCGCGACGGCCAAACTTTTACCACGCTTCCGATTACTGTCAGTGGAATTTGCCCAACTGGGCTTTTAGTTAAGCTATTTAAAAACAATGTATTTTCGGGGAGTACACAGTGTAATAACGGTAGCTTTTCTATCGCTACTGATTTGTTTAGTGGAGTTAACGAGCTGGTGGCTCGGGTATATGACGCATTAGATCAAGCTGGCCCCGATTCAAATAAAGTAAATGTTTCATATAACGATGCAAGGCCTGGCACTAGCCCAAGAGTAACGCTTACTACTAACTTCGCTAAGCGCGGTGCCGACCCTGGTTCACTCTTGACTTGGCCTATAACAATTTCGGGTGGCGATGGTCCCTACGCACTAAGTGTGGATTGGGGAGACGGTAAAGCTTTGGATTTGATTAGCCAAGCATTCCCGGGCACATTTGAAATAAAACATACATACGATAACCCCGGGGCATATAATATTATCGTCAAAGCTAGTGACAAAAACGGCGGTGTAGCGTACTTACAGTTGGTGGGTATAGCTAACGGCAAATCAGGCCAGGCTAACACCGGCAGTGGAAACGCAGAAGGCGGGGGAGGAAACGCAGCCAATAACCAACAGGGCATAAATACGTCTGTTAAAACAAAAATTGTTTGGCAACCGGCTGCCGTGGCCGTACCGTTTTTAGTTTCAACTTTTTGGCTAGGTAAAAAATACGAAGTAAGAATGCTAAAACGCAAAATCGAAGAAGGTATTCACCCATTCAAGTGATACCCCTGTTAATACGAGCATAACTTTGATATAATTACCGACATATGTCAAAGAAAATTAAAGTATTTGTCGGGCTTTCTGGTGGCGTAGACAGCTCGGTTACGGCGGCTTTGTTAAAAAGGCAGGGCTATAACGTAACGGGCGTATACATGAAAAACTGGAGCCAAGATTTACCCGGTTACCCATGCCCATGGAAAGAAGATTATCAAGACGCCAAGAGAGTGACCGTGCAGCTTGGAATCCCATTTTTAATGTTTGATTTCGAAAAACAGTACCATCAAAAAGTTGTCGATTATATGATCGAAGGATTCAAATCAGGCATCACCCCAAACCCCGACATCATGTGCAATCAAGAAATTAAGTTTAAACTATTCTTGGATACCGCTTTAGAGCATGGAGCAGATCTCATAGCTACTGGACACTATGCTCGCACCAAAAATGGCAAGCTATTGACGGCTAAGGATGTCAATAAAGATCAAACGTACTTTTTATATCGAGTTACTGAGCAGGCTTTGCAGAAAACATTATTTCCACTAGGAGATTACACTAAGCCGCAGGTGCGCAAACTAGCCGATGAGTTTGGACTAGTTACTGCCAAAAAGAAGGAGAGCATGGGAATATGCTTTGTTGGAAAAGTAGGTATCAAAGATTTTCTAAAACAATACGTAAAAGAAATGCCAGGTAAGATTGTTGATCAATCTGGCAAAATAGTAGGTCGTCACGACGGTGCCATATTTTACACCATCGGCCAGCGACACGGCCTGGACATAGGGGGTGGATTGCCGTATTACGTTACAGGTAAAAACATGTCAAAAAACGAGGTATTTGTAACAAATAATTTAAATGATAAAAAACTTTGGCGAAAAGAGTTTAGTCTGACCAGTTTGCATTGGATAAATGATGCGCCAAAATACGGTCAAAAACTATCGGTACGCACACGTCACCGTGCCCCACTAGAAGATTGTACAATTTCACTAACTGGCAAGACGGCTACCATCAAACTTGATGGTCAGCTTCGTGCCCTAACCCCCGGCCAATCTGCCGTTTTATATGGTGGCAACCATGTTCTCGGCGGCGGTATAATCTGTTAGAATGGCAATAGTTATGAACGCACAAGGTATTCGAAAGAGTTATTTAGATTTCTTTAAAGCCAAAGGTCACGCGGTGATTCCTCGGGCACTTTTGGTGCCTCAAAACGATCCTACAACGCTATTTACAGGAAGCGGCATGCAGCCAATGATTCCGTACTTGCTTGGTGAAACGCACCCCAAAGGCAAACGCTTGGTAGATAGCCAGGTGTGTTTACGGGCGCAGGATATTGATGAGGTGGGTGATGAGTCGCACACTACTACATTCGAGATGCTTGGCAATTGGAGTCTTGGTGATTATTTTAAGAAAGAACAGATTCCATGGATGGCTGAGTTTTTGTTTGACGAAATCGGTCTAGATCCCGCGCGTGTTTACGTTTCGTGCTACATCGGCAACGAGAAATACAAAATCCCTCGGGACAATGAGGCGATTGAGCTGTGGCAGGCTGAGTATAAAAAACGTGGCCTTGATGCCAAAGTGGTAGAAATTGGTGCTGCTGAAAATGGTGACAAGGTTGGGATGCAAGGGGGGCGTATCTTTCTGTATGACGGTAAAGAGAACTGGTGGAGCCGTAATGGAGCCGAAGAGACAACCTTGGTTGGTGACCCTTGCGGACCGGACTCTGAGATGTTTTTTGACTTTGGCGAACAGTATCACGATGAGAAAAAGTGGGGTAAACCACACCCAGCCAGCGATTCGCCACGTTTCTTCGAGATTGGTAATAACGTTTTCATGGGTTATAAGAAAACTGATGACGGGTTCGTGGAGTTGGAGGCGCCAAACATTGACCAAGGTTCTGGTCTTGAGCGCATTGCCGCTGCTGTTCTGGACAACCCCGATGTTTTTCGCATCAGCTTGTTCTGGCCGATCATCGAGAAGCTAGAAAAAATTAGCGGCAAAACGTACGACAGTCACACCAACGCCATGCGGGTGATTGCTGACCATGTCAAGGGCGCAACATGGCTAGCCGTTGATGGTGTAACCCCGAGTAACAAAGAACAGGGTTATGTGATGCGTCGCTTGCTACGCCGAGCTATTCGATACGCCTTTGAGCTTGGGATTGAACAGAACTTCTTGGAGCTGGTAGTGCCGGTCATCGCAGATATATATGAAGAGGATTTTCCAGAGGTTAAAGCCAAGCGTCAAGAAATCATTGACACTCTAATGAAAGAGGAAAAAATCTTCCGCCAAACTCTGCGCAAGGGTCTTGGAGAATTAATAAAAACTGCAAAACGTATTACTGATGAGAAAGTTGAAGCTGTTAAGCGAGAGATGAAAAAAAGTGCACTTGAGAGAGGTGTGACAGGAGGGGTTGGCGGTGACGGACCAGAGTCCGTTCTGTTAGGAGATGAAATCTTTAAACTGTATGACACATATGGATTTCCATGTGAATTGAGCATCGAGGAAGCTTATATGCAGAATATTTGGGTGGATCCGGAATGGGAATCAACTTTCAATAGTGAGATGGCTGAGCAACGAGCGCGCAGTCAGACGGCCGCGAAAGGTACTTTTAAGGGTGGACTGGGTGGTCAGACTTTGCAGCACAAAAAATATCACACGGCAACGCATCTGATGTACCAGGCATTGCGAGACGTTTTGGGCGACCATGTAATTCAGCGTGGCAGTAATATTACCGAAGAACGCTTAAGATTTGACTTTAGCCATCCCGAAAAAGTTACGCCAGAGCAGCTGAAGCAAGTAGAAGATATCGTGAACAAACAAATTACCAAAGACCTCATCGTGACATGGAAAGAGTATCCTACAGAAGTTGCAGTAAATGAGAAACATGCGCTAGGGCAGTTTGGCGATCGCTACGGCGACACGGTGAAGGTGTATAACATGCAGGCCGATGGCGAGGAAAAACCGTTTAGCTTTGAAATATGTGGCGGCCCCCACGTAGACAACACACTGCAACTAATTGAGGACGGCAAAAAGTTCAAAATCCTCAAAGAAGAAGCCTCCAGTGCCGGCATCCGCAGAATAAAAGCAGTATTGCATTGAGTTTTGGGAAGAGAAGCCCACGGCTCGGATTTAATCCGGGCCTGGCGCGATGAGAAACCCATTCATGGGTGTCTCATAAGGCGAAGCCGTAAAGAAGAAGCCTCCAGTGCCGGCATCCGCCGCATCAAGACGGTTTTAGTTTGGTGCTAAGGCTGCGTCGACAGCGTAGGGAAGGTCATCGAGAGTTTCGTAATGCTCCAGCTCCTGTCGCTCTATCCAGGTATAGGTTGTGTGTTCGCGGTCTAATTTAATAGTCGGTTTGGAAGTGAGTTTTATAAGACACGGGAAAACAATATAGTTACGCTTTTCTTGAGGGTTGGAAAGTGTATATGAATCGGCAACTTTGACCTGTTGGGGTTTGATTTTTAGTCCTATCTCTTCAAGGACTTCTTGTATCGCAAACGCAGTGATAGACTTATCCTCATCAATAAAACCGTTGATTGTCGACCAAACACCTTCCGCATCAGCCAAGCCATAACCGCGTTTTGCTAGGAGTATCTTGCCACTAAAAACAAGGGTGCACATAATAATTGGGGCAATTTTGGCTTTCGTATAATTTATTCGACCGTCTTTAAACGACGGGAGTTCTTTCGAAGCTTGTTTTAGCCATTTTTTAAGATCTGATTCAGATATTCCTTTTTCGATAGAGTACGCCACAATTTCATTTTAGCAAATAGTCATTTCGTAGAACTCGCTATTTTTCCACACACATCATTGCAAACTTCTTTCATCATCGGTGGGCGTGTTATAATCAAAACGATTATGCTCAAAAAACTCAAGGCCGCCGCCCAAAGTGTGAAAAGTCGTAGAAACGGCCAAGACCCAAATAGCCAATTCGTTGTAGCCCTAGACATAGGAACAGAGTTTGTAAAGGTTTTAATAGGCAAAATAAATGGTGATTCTATTGAAATTATAGGTGTCGGTAAAACCCATCAAGAGCTAACCGACATGCAAGCTGGTGCAATTGCCGACATAGCTGGCGTAGTTAATAACTGTGACCAAGCGCTGTTAAAAGCTGAAAAATCGGCCAATGTAAGCGTACGAAGCGCCGTAATTGGCATAGCCGGTGAACTTGTCAAGGGGACCACGACTGCAGTCAAAGCCAATCGAAAAAATAAAAACAAAGAGCTGGATTATCAAGAATTAGAACGAATCATTGGCTTGGTGCAAAATCGAGCCGAAGAACGAGCCAAACAGCAACTGGCCTGGGAGCTTGGCGGCAAAGACGTAGAGATTCGAATGGTGAACAGCGCTTTGGTCAGTATAGATATTGACGGATATACCGTAACAAATCCATTGGGTTTTCAAGGTAAAGAAGTTCGGGTGCAGCTTTATACAGCATTCGCACCGCAAATTCATATTGGTGCGCTAGAACGCACTGCTCAAGAGCTTGACTTAGATCTACTGGCTGTAGCCGCTGAACCATTTGCTGTGGCTAGATCGGTTGTTGGTAACGCAACCAGTGGCGGCATGAGTGCAATTTTAATGGATGTAGGCGGTGGAACTACAGACATAGCAGTTGTTCATGATGGTGGTGTGCAGGGCACAAAGATGTTTGGTATTGGTGGCCGGGCATTCACCAGAGCTATCGAGCGCGACATTAGCGTTAGTTTTTTGCAAGCCGAAGAACTTAAGTTAGCCATTGGCACCAGCAAATTTCCGCATGTTAAAAAGGCCGATGTCGAAGCGGCACTTACTAAAACACTAGATGTATGGCTTAGTGGGGTGCAGTTGGCGCTGAGTGAGTTTACGAAATTAGACCATCTGCCACACCGAATACTACTTTGTGGGGGTGGCTCGTCACTGGATATGTTGGTAGACCGGCTGGAATCATCAAATTGGTACACCGAGCTGCCTTTTACACGTAAACCCACAGTTCAGCATATTCAGCCCAGTGAAGTAGCTGATATAGTTGACAAAACAAGCGCGGTTACCGATCATACATTCATTACGGCAATGGGCCTTTTAAGAGTTGGGGTAGACACAATTCAGCAAGGTGCTAACGGCAATACCGGGTCAATCAAAGAACGAATCGACAGGATGTTACGAATATGAGCGGTCAAAAAGATATTGTTTACATCGACATCGACGATGAAATAACCAACATTGTTAATAAAGTTCAGTCCAGCAATCAAAAAATAGTGGCTTTAGTATTACCAAAGCGCGCTAGTGCCTTGCAAAGTGTAGTTAATATGAAATTATTAAAACGTTCTGCCGAAGAGTCTAAAAAAAGCCTGGTATTAATTACTTCTGAAACAAGTCTGATGCCTTTAGCTGGTGCAGCAAAACTGCATGTTGCTAAAACTCTTCAGTCACGACCGACTATTCCCTCGGCGCCGGACCTTTCTGACAAACCGCTGGTAATTAAAAGTAACGAAGCTCTTGAAGATTCGGTCGATGCCACCAAACCAGTTGGCGAATTGGCTGGTTTGCCAGATCAAAATGATGACACAGACGAGACAATAGAGCTAGACAACGACGAACCAATCGATGACGAAGCTGATGCAGACAAGAAAACCAAAAAAGGTTTTAATAAAAAACTAAAAATTCCTAGTTTTGAGAAGTTTCGAGTAAAATTGTTTTTGGCCATTTTTGGCGTAATTTTACTTGGCGTTGGCTGGTATGTGGCAAATATTGTGCTGCCAAAAGCCACGATTACAATTAAAACCGACAATTCCACCGTTACTAGTGACTTAGTTATTACTGCCAACCCAAAAGCTACCGAACTTGATCTAGATAAAAAAATTGTGCCGGCAACCATTAAAGAAATAAAGCGTACAGACACCGAAAAAGGTGCAACCACAGGCCAACGTGACGATGGTACCAAAGCAAGCGGAACGGCAATTTTATTTAACTGTAGTACTGCAGATAAATTGGACGATAAAGAGCGAACCGTTCCGGCAGGAAGCGGTATAAGTTCGGGAGGACTGACGTTCATTATCCAGGCTGCGGTAACTGTTCAGCCAAGTGGATTTACTGGATCTACCTGTAAATTCGACAAGCCATCTTCAAGTGTGACAGTAGTTGCCCAGGCTGCGGGCGATAAGTACAACGTAGCCGCCAAGGATGGCTACATTGTAGCCGGGTTCTCTACGATTACGGCTGACGCTTCAGCTATGGGCGGTGGAACATCAAAGCTCACAAAAGTTGTTAGCCAGGCCGACATCGATACTCTTAAAACAAAATTGACTGATAAAGGCACCGAAGACGCCACCAAATTGGTGTTAGACGAACTTAAAAAAGCTGGTTTTGTTGGGTTAGAAGACACCATCGCCACCGGCACCCAAACTGTGACCAGCAATCCTAAACTAAACGAAGAGGGTGCAGAAGTGACGGTTACAGCCGTTACGGCTTACAATATGCAAGGACTAAAAAAAGAAGATCTAGAGAAACTAATCAAAAAGGATGCCGAAGGAAAAATCGACACCAGTAAGCAAAAAATATTAGACACCGGAATTGACAACGTAATATTTCGCATCCAAGACCGCAAGCCAAGTGGCGAAATTACTCTCTCAATGCAGACTCAGGTTGTAGCTGGTCCAGAACTTAACCCCGAAGAAATCAAAAAAGAAATCGCTGGTAAAAAGAAAGGTGACACCATCAGCACTATTCAAAACCGACCAGGCATAAAACAAGTCGACACTTCCTTTAGTCCATTTTGGGTATTTTCGACACCAAAAAATGTTAACAAAATTACCATCAACATTGTAAAATCGGATGCTACCAAATAAATCAATATTAGCCTTAGATGTGGGTGATGTTCGCGTTGGCGTGGCTTTGGCACGGCCAGAATCTGGTCTGGCGCAACCACACAAAATATTATTAAACGACGATATGCTAATACGAAATATCCAAGAAATTATTTCGGAATTTAATGTTGGTGTTTTGGTGGTTGGACTACCTAGAAATTTAGATGGCCAAGACACAGCTCAAACAAAAAAAGTGCGTATGTTTACCGAAAGTTTAAAAACTCAAATCACGGCTACTATTCACTGCCAAGACGAAGCACTTAGTTCAGTTCGAGCCCGCGAGGCAATTGCCTTAGGAAATTCAGCTGGGGAAAAAGTAGATATTGACGCCATGGCTGCAAGCTATATACTTGATGACTACCTAAACGAGCGGAAAATTGCTAAAAAATGAGCTACTCACTACTTAAACCAAAAAAACATGTTTGGAAAATTATTGTCACATCATTAGTTGTAGCATTAATTGTTGCTGGGTTAACGGTATATGGTGCTAGGTATGTTTATGTTCGAAATCTCAAATCAGTAAGTGCATCGGAAAAAATTCAGCTGGTTACTATACCTTCCGGTGTGAGTGTGCAAGAAACCGGAATTATACTCAAGCAGGCCGGTTTAGTTAGGCAGTCATGGGCATTTGAATGGTATATGCGGCAAAATAATCTGAGTGACATAATCCAAGCTGGAACTTACGCGCTTCGCCCTAACATGAGCATTCAGGAAATTGCTAAAATTATAACCAAGGGTCAGATTGCAACCGATTTATTTACTATTCTACCTGGCCAGCGAATCGATCAGGTGAAGCAAGTTTTGGTAAATGTCGGGTACAGCGTAGAATCGGCTGACGCGGCATTAAATCCCGCCCAATACAAAGATCATCCCGTCCTGGCTGGCAAGCCTAGCGGCGCTAATCTCGAAGGCTATTTATACCCTGAATCATTTCAAAGAACTACATCTACCAAACCCCAACAATTAATAAGGGCTTCGCTAGATGAGATGCATAAAAGACTAACTCCAACAATTCGTAGTCGATTTGCCGAACAAGGTTTAAGCGTTTATCAAGGTGTAATCTTAGCGTCGATTATCGAACAGGAAGTCGGCAAAACAGAAGACAAGGCAAAAGTTGCCCAAGTGTTCTTGCTACGAATCAAAAGGGGTATGCCGCTAGGTTCGGATCCAACGGCATTCTACGGGGCGTTATTGGCAGGCCAAAAACCCAGCGTGATTTATGACTCACCTTACAATACCCGCCTCCATGCTGGTTTTCCGCCTGGGCCAATTAGTAACGTTAGTCAATCTTCGCTTGACGCATTGGCCAATCCTACCTCGGGTGACTTTTTGTATTTTGTGGCAGGCGATGATGGTATAACCCATTTTTCACACACACTTGCTGAGCATGAAGCTTTAACCGCTAAATATTGCAAGAAACTGTGTTCAGAATAACTCAAAACAGAGGTAGTATTCAATCAAATGTCTTGTTGACGCAGGCGTTTTTTGATATAATCTATGTCGTAATTGCGCGGCCATTTTGCCAAGATACATCGGCGGCAGTTACCCTGAGGCTGAAAGTAGGAAGTAAAAACAAGGTGGTCGAATGTCGACCTTCTTAAAAGTCAAGCTAAGATCCAGCCCTTGATAGCTTGCCATAATTGAAAAGCAAGCAGGAGCGCAGTATCCGTACTCACTCAAACACACTTAGCCAAAAGCTAAGTGGCATACAGGCAGAGAAAGTTAAAAAGCGTGCCAAGCGACGTTTTTTTGGTAAATCTAAAAAGCGGACCATTCGCATTAGTTTATTAGTTGCGAACGTATTATTATTGGCTGTTGTTGCTGGATTTGTAGTTAAAAGTCCAAGTACAAGCGGTGTTATTCGCCAAAGTAAAAGCGCCATTGTGGGTACCGACACCAGTGAGTCAAGCCCGCTCGACCAACTTTCTTCGGCCGATATTGCCGTGCATGTTGCCAGATTAGCAAAACTCGAAGAAACTACCTCAGTAGTAAATTATGCTGACACTGTAAATACTCAGCTAGTTATTACCCCGGCTGATGAAAAAGTTATCGCAAAACCACAAGTAGTAGCTACAGCTGCAAAAAGCCACAAAGATATTCGTCAGTATACAACCGTAGCCGGCGATACACTAGCTAGTATTGCTGCAAAATTTGGAGTAACAAGCGACAGTATACGATGGTCGAATAGCCTTACGTCAACAACTGTTGCTGTCGGTAAGGTGCTTTGGATTGCGCCAGTTAGTGACGGTATAGTTTATGAAGTAAAACAGGGTGATACACCTGATAGTCTGGCCACAAAATTCCGAGCCAATAAAGATCAGATAATTGCCTTTAACGATGCTTACCCCGAACTAGGTGGTTTAAAAGTTGGCACTAGGGTTGTAATACCAAATGGCACTGTACAATCGGCGGCAAGTACGGGGGCATATGGATACGGAGGCGGCTTTGCATGGGGTGGCTTCAGTGCGGTTTACAGTAGCAATGGTTATGATTACGGTTGGTGTACATGGTGGGCTGCCAAGCGACGTGCTGATATTGGTCGTCCGGTACCGTCTAATATGGGTAATGCCTGTAACTGGGTGCGTGCAGCCCAACTTGCCGGAATCCCAACAGGAGGCACACCAGCCTCGGGAGCTGTGATATTTACCAAGTCTGGTTGTTGGGGTCACGTTGGCTTTGTAGAAGAGGTTTTGGCCGACGGTTCAGCATGGGTAACCGATATGAATTCGCATGGCCAAATCTCGAAAGATAATCCTGCTCCGGCAGGTGGCTGGAACAGAGTTAGTTGGCGATTAGTCACACCAGATCAATTTGATCGATTTTACTTCATCTACTAAGCCAGTAATACTGGAAAAAAGTATAAAAATATGATATATTATTATCTTTAAAGAGATTATTTAATGTTTGTAGATAAAGCAGATGTAGTGTTTCAGGCTGGCGATGGTGGCGATGGAAAGATTAGTTTTCGACACGAAAAGTATGTCGATCGCGGTGGTCCTGATGGCGGAAATGGCGGAAATGGCGGTGATATATTTTTAGTGGGTAGTCTTAGTCAAAATACTTTAGCAACTTTTAGATACCAAAAATTATTAAAAGCTGAATTTGGAAAACCGGGTGACAAGTCAAATAAACATGGTAAAAGTGGAAAATCTCAAAAAATCCTTGTGCCACTCGGTACGGTTTTTGTAAATGAAAAATCAGAAATTTTGGCTGACGTTGTTAACAAAGATCAGGAAATATTAATTGCCCGCGGCGGCAAAGGTGGATTTGGAAATGCGCACTTCGTTTCATCTAAAAGGCAAGCACCACGAATTGCCGAAAAAGGCGAAAAAGGCGAATTAGTACACGGTACACTGGAACTAAAAATGATTGCAGATGTAGGCTTAGTTGGATTGCCAAATGCTGGAAAGTCGACACTATTATCTGTTATCAGTAATGCTCGTCCTGAAATAGCCAACTATCCATTCACTACGTTAAGGCCAAATTTGGGGGTTGTTGATATAGATAAAAATAATAGCATTTTAGTTGCCGATATTCCCGGATTGATTGAAGGCGCCAGCCAAGGTAAAGGTTTGGGCGACGAATTTTTAAGACATGTTGAACGGACGGCCGTGATAATTCACATAATTGATGCTTATCAATCAGATTTAAAGGCAGCATACCATACCATCCAAGCCGAACTAGCGGCTTATAAAATCAATCTTTCTAAAAAACCGCAGATAGTTGTTATCAATAAAATCGATGGCCTTGATGAAGACATTGTTGCCGACAGAATTGATGAATTAAGAAAATTAATGCCTGCTAAAACTAAAATAATGGCCATATCAGCACAAGCCAAAATGGGACTCGAACAATTAAAATTTGCAGTCCAAAAAATTGTAAATTCAGAGCGCACCAAGATTAATAAAAAAGCCATCAAGACTCTCAAGGTCATTCAACTAGATC
Source organism: Patescibacteria group bacterium (assembly GCA_038064135.1). Classification (GTDB taxonomy): domain Bacteria; phylum Patescibacteriota; class Saccharimonadia; order Saccharimonadales; family OMJO01; genus JBBTTS01. The sequence continues at coordinate 12,561 of JBBTTS010000068.1, forward strand.
CCGACGAGCGCACTTGGAAAGTTACAAAGCAAGGTAAAAACTTTATTATTACTGGCAGAAAAATTGAACGCTTTGCGGAGCGTACAAATTTTGAAAGCGACCACTCGATTGAACGATTGCGCGACATCATGAAGAAAATGGGTATAATTCGTGAGCTAAATCGCCAAAAAGCAATCTCAGGTACGGAAATATTTATTGGCGGTAAGGGAAGTATCGAATTTTAAAAAATAATTAATTTCATTTTTAACTAAAAGGTGTCGCATAATATTTTTTGAGGCATAACATGGCAACACAATCATTTTTCTTTTACGATCTTGAAACCAGTGGCTTTAATCCCCGCGAAGCTCGAATTATGCAATTCGCAGGTCAAAGAACATCGCTAGATCTAGATTTGATTAATGAGCCAGTAAACCTATTAATAAAGATTACCGCTGACGTTCTGCCTGACCCGGACGCTATTTTATTAACTGGCATTACGCCACAGAAAACTTTGTCCGAGGGGATTACTGAAGCCGAATTCTTAAAACTATTTCACGAACAAATAGCGTTGCCCGGGACAATTTTTGTTGGTTATAATTCGATACGTTTTGACGATGAATTTATGCGCTATTTGCATTATCGAAATTTTTATGATCCTTACGAATGGCAATATACTGACAGTAAAAGCAAATGGGACTTATTAGATGTAATGAGAATGGCCAGGGCATTACGCCCCGAAGGTATGCAATGGCCATTTGACAGCAATGGAAAGCCTTCGAATCGACTAGAATTACTCAGTGTAATTAATAAAATAGGCCATAAAAATGCTCATGATGCATTAGCTGATGTAATTGCTTTGATTGAATTAACAAAAAAATTTAAAAAAGTTCAGCCAAAATTGTTCAGCTATCTTTTGGGTATGAGAGATAAAACTGCAATTGAAACATTTATAAATAATTCGAAAACTTTTTTATACAGTTCTGGAAAATATCCTGGTGAATTCCAAAAAACTACTATCGTAACTGCAGTATCACCTCATCCAACAAGGCAGGCGGTCCTTGTATACGATCTTAGATATGACCCTCGGCCATTTATTAACATGACCGCAGATCAACTTGCCGAGTCCTGGAAATTAAAATACGATGACCCAAAGCGGCTACCGGTTAAAACTATGCAATTTAATCGCTGTCCGGCAGTCGCGCCAATTGGCGTGCTAGACCAATCAGCCCAAGATAGAATAAAAATAGACCTAATTTTGACTGAGACATATTATAAAATGATTGCCGAACATCCTAAATTCGCTAAAAATCTAAGTCAAGCTATAGAAATTCTAGATAAAGCTCAACAGTCACAATTTGTTAGCACAGAATCAGATGTCGATTCAAAAATGTACGAAGGGTTTTTTAGTCGATCCGACAAATATGCCATGTCGGCGGTACGAGCAGCCGATGAGACAGAGATAGCAAGTATATCGCCAACATTTGAAGATAGTCGACTAGATGCTTTACTTACTTTATATAAAGCTAGAAATTATTCTAAGAGTTTAAACGATGAAGAACGAAAAAGCTGGGATCGTCACATCGAACGTAAACTCTTGACTGGTGATGACAATTCCAGGGCAGGGCAATTTTTCAAGCGTATATCAGAATTAGATTTAGATCCAAAAACAACTGATTCTATGAGATATCTTTTACAGGAATTACAATTATATGCTGAAAGCATATTGCCCTAAAGGGAATTTAATTAAATATTAAATTGTAATTTCACTAAAATTTTGTATTGAAATTTGGAGTGGTTTACGTCTATATGCTCGACGAACATTTATTTCTAGACTAATAAATAAAGTTGCAAACAGAACTAGTGACCACCAGAAAGTAATTTCAAACTGAGTTCCGGGTATCCGGCCTAAAACTATCAACTCCAACATGTCTACTCCTAAGTTGAAGCAGATTATAATATAAATTAGGAATTAAAGCAATTGTATTTGTAAAAATACTAATGTTTCGAATTAAAAATCGATATTTTTTTATAACGTCGGCGATTGTATAAGAGTACCGTTAATGCTAAAATTATTGCTGAAAAACCAAAAATTCGTAGGTATGCGTCAAAATAAATTAGCAACCATAACCCAACTGTTAATAAACATATACCAAATACGTCCAAAAGTGTCATAACCCAAGGGTTAGCGACAAATATTTTTTCAACCACTGCTTTTCCTTCGGTTCGGAAACGTTTTAAAATTCGCTTGGCCCAATGATGGTTTATAGACAGAATACTAAGCCCTGCAATAAAAACTGGAAATGCCCCTGGTCCGGGAACAGGTAAAAGCAGTAATGAACAAAAAAGAAGTAATATACCAAG
>JBBTTS010000069.1:0-7127 GCA_038064135.1 Patescibacteria group bacterium
TTGACATTTGTTCCACTGCTACACTTAGCCAATCAAAGTAAGATTTCAATTGATCAACAAGAACATTTTGGGGAAATTAAAATTACTATGTATCAAGAACCTAAGAATGAGTAATTAATTATTAACTTTAGAATCATAAACATATACTTTTGATCCTATACCGGCATTAATCAATAACCATTCAAGATTTTCATTTGTCAGATTTATACAACCATTAGTTGAATATTTTCCAATTGCCCTCGGAGATGACTTCTATTTTGTCACCGTCTACTTTTACTGCCGTACTGTCGTCAATGGCATACATCTGTACACCAAACTTTTGCGAATATTCTTCTACTATTTTATATCGCTCATCATCACAGTGTGGTTCTATTTCAAAATCAAGCAAATGCAGTGCATTCAAATCGGTGATGTTTGTTGGATTTTCATCTGGCGGATCCATGCTGGCTACACGAATTGTAGGTGTGGCCAAAATGGTGCCCGCACTATTGCCTACATACACAAACTTGTCGATATTTTTGTATATATATTCATCCAACCCGCTCTTGCGTACTTGATCAAGTAAAAAGAATGTACTGCCGCCGTACACATAAATACAATCAACCGCATCAAGACGCTCGCGCCAGTTATCTACATCACGGGCCGAAGGATCGACAATATCAACATACCCAAACCCATGCTGTGTTAGCTCATACAGCTGAGTTATTACGCGCGATTTATCCTTTGCCTGCTGGTTTTTAGCTAGCAAAATTACCGCGATCTTAGCTTCGGACAAAGGCTTGCCAATGAGTTTTTGAAGAGCCTCAACCATCGGCCCATTAGTAAGTCCACCCGATGTCAGTAAAAGTTTCATGTCAATATTCTACCAAATAAAGCATAAATAAACTTCTCACCCTACATATCATCACTTCTGTGCTCTGCATTGCTCCTTTCGGAAGCTATACAATTATAATAACCTATAGGTTATTATAATTGTATAGAGCTAGTGTTGAGGAGTCTGCGACGGAAGTAAACTATTGGTACTTGTACAAAAACAAGCCGTCGATTTTTTTTATTGGCTTTCGGCCTGGAATTTTAAATGCAAAGCTTACTAGCTTAATTGGTTTGACAAAATCTTGCTGATATTGAATAATCTTTTTATCCAGTTTTTTCATATATGGGTTTAACAAAAACACAAAAATTCCGTCAGCTTGTGGCCATGAAACTCGCCAGTAATCACCCCATATAACTAGTACATATTTACGATATTTTCGAGTGATAAGCCACGAATACATGAACAATAAAGGATTTAGTTCATATCCCACACTTTTTATGCCCCGCTGGGCGGCCGCAATAAGCATCCGGCCATCGCCACTACCCAGTTCGAGCATGGTTTGACCAGGCTTTAATGCCAAGAGTTCGAAAGCGGGGTCTACATGCGCTCGCAAGGTTGGCAAAAATGGTGCGCCAACTAAAATCACCAAAGCAAAAAGAAGTACCAATATAACCGCAGCAATCCACGCGACCATCCAAAATACTTCCATGTCTTTACAGCCTACGCCGAAAAATCTTTTTTAATTTTGGTCACTTTATTTTTTGCTGTTTTTAAGTAAGCTTCCATTTCGTTGATAAGCAACATAGCTAGCTCGTACTGCTTAAGCGAAATGTCGATATCGACATTTTGGCTACGTAGCAAACCAACCAATTCATCAAGCTCGGTTTGCATTTGCTGATAAGTTTTGGATAATTTTGTCATGTATTTTACTAATTCTCCACGGCTGTTATGTCGCCACTAATTTTACCATCGGCCAGCTGAACTTCAATTGCTTGGCCTCGCTTCAACGTCTGAACAGATGATACAACTTTATTGCTAACGCGTACAACTGCGTAGCCCCTGCCAAGAATTGCTATTGGGTTGTATGCTTGGACTAATTCACGAATAACTAATAATTTCTGAGTCGCAAGTTTCATTGTATTGTCGATTAACAGAGCAAGCCCAGAGCCCACAAATACAAGGTCTTGTTGAACCTTTGTAATTTGACTTGAAACATCGAACTGCAGTGCATTTCTCAGGTCAGATAACATCTTAGCCATCTGACCTCGATCTGGTACAATCAACTCGGCGGCGTTACTGGGTGTGCTGGCTCGCAGATCTGCGGCCAGCTCGGCGAGACTTACATCAACCTCATGTCCGATTGCCACCATTGTAGGAGTGCGACTTCCGGCTACAGCACGAGTGACTTGTTCGCTACTAAAAACCGCCAAATCGTCGGCGCTGCCGCCACCACGTGTAATAACTAACACATCCACTTGCGCGTGCGCGTTAAAATAATCGATTGCCCGCACCACCTGCCCCACCGCTGGCTCGCCCTGCACTTGCACATCTGCAAATTTGATATCGACACCTCCCCATCGAGCATTTATAACTTTTATAAAATCGTAATAGGCGGCTGATTCGCCAGATGTTATCAGACCAATAGATTGCGGTGGTGTAGTTAAGGCGCGCTTGCGCTCTGGTACAAACAAGCCCTCTTTGGCTAATTGTGCCTCCAGTAAATTTGCCGCTTTCTGAATCGACCCCTCGCCTACTGGTCGAAGACTATGCACCGTAATACTAAAACCAAATTGAGTATGCAAACGTGGCGCGCCTCGCACCTCGACAATTAGACCATCTTCAAGCGGTCCAGGCATTTGATACACCGTGCCAAAAAACTTCACGATAGAGTAATCATCCTTAAGGTCAAAATACACCCACTTGCCTTTGCTAACCCGAAAGTTTGCCAGCTCACCAGCAATCGAAACGCTAGGATACGCGTACTCCAATGTCTGGTTAAAAACCGCTACAAAATCCGTAACTGAAAAAACCTCCTCGATAATCATGTCAATTTTTTTCTGTCGAGGTGAAGGGCCTTGTGGTAGGCGATGTATCCTGGAGGTAATTGAATAAGCATATTTAATACTCGATACATGATTGTCACTGGAATGCTAAGTGCTGCAGGAATTCCAGCAGCAACCAAAATGGCAGTCATAATAGCTTCGTAAATTCCAATTCCGCCAGGCAATACAGAAACTAAGCCTGCAAAATTTGCAACTGCATATGCTAATATTATTGCTCCTGGGTTTACAAATTCTCCAAAGGCAATATACACAGTGTAAATAGTTAAAACTTCACTTAAATTAGCCACAAGTCCCCATAAAAATGGAGCACGAAGCCTACTGATATTTGCTTGAAGAAGTACATAATTTTCGTGAAGTTCACCAAATACTTTTCTAGCTCTTTGGATGTTAATAGCTTCTTGTCGGCTAGGGCGAACTATCGAAATGATTTTATTTATTAGTTTTGTGATAAGCGTAAAGAAAACGTCGATTCTTTTTTTACTACCAACAATAAATATAGTGAGTAATATGCCGACCGCCACCAAAGTTGCGACCGAACCTGCTACTAGTAACATCAAACTATTTGCCTTGCCCTCGGCAGCTAATGCTACCAGACCCAAAACCAGCAGCACCTGAAACGATACAAAAATGAATATAAAGCGCATTAGTTGTGTCAGCGTAGATTTAGCTACCGGTACATCGGCATCTTTCATTCTTACTCCAAAGTATGAAAATCCAGATACCCCACCGCTAGGAAAAACATTGTTTACAAAATTAAGTTCCAACATTACCCTAAAAAGTGATCTGTACCTTAATTTTTCACCCAATATGCTGAATGTACCCTGATAAAGCTTGCTGTAGCTGTGATAATTAAAAAGTTGCCATAAAAGCATTAAAGGAAGTGCCCAAATATTTACACGACGCAAGTTTGTGAGTGTATCAAATATCTGTTGCCTTAAAGCATAAATAATAGCTGTTAATGCTAAAAAAGTAAAAACCGTAAGAATTAACCGCCAATTTACTCGGCCAGAATCTGAACTCATACGCCATATTATACCGCTCCTTTTGCCGAATCACCCACCAATTATTTACTCCACCACTCATACAATTTTATTAAACTATAGGTTAATAAAATTGTATGGTTTGTAGTTTAGCTGGTGGAAATTGGTTATTCGGAGTAAAATTCAGGGGTGAAAAGTGTATTTATCTTGGGCAGACAGCCCGCTCTTGGCCTAGCTGAACTTGAAAGCCTGTTTGGCGCTGATAACATTTTACCGCTTGGTAGTGGTTTTGCCCTAAGCTCTGTCGATGCTAAAGATGTGCCATTTGCTCGGCTTGGTGGATCTTTAAAGATATCAAGAATATTAACATGGCTGGAAACCACAAACTGGGATGAGCTTCAAGATTACTTGGTCAACACAATACCGGGGTATTTAAAATATTTACCTGAAGGTGGAAAACTAAAATTGGGGATAAGTGCTTACAATATGCAAATCAACCCAAAACGCATCAATGCTACAGGGCTTATTCTTAAAAAAATCATCAAAACACAAGGGCGTTCTGTTCGCATCGTCCCAAACAAATCCGCAGCACTTTCTAGTCCGCAAGTTATACATAACCACCTTACTGGCGAACTAGGTTGGGAACTAATCTTTATACGCGATGGAAACCGAACGCTTCTGGCACAAACCGTTGCCGAGCAAGACATCGAAGCATACACCGCCCGCGACCAAGCCCGACCCAAACGTGATGCACGTGTGGGCATGCTACCACCTAAACTTGCCCAAATCATCATCAATTTAGCACGCCCTAACGATGATAATATTGTGCTTGACCCATTTTGCGGTACTGGTGTAGTTTTGCAGGAAGCATTGTTAATGGGATATTCAGTAAGCGCGTCAGATATCGACCCAAGAATGGGAAATTACACCCGCGCAAACTTGGACTGGCTCGCAAGCAAATTCCCGAAGATAGAAAATCTGAGTCGTAACTGGCAACTTGGTGACGCAACATCGATGACGTGGGAAACATCAGAATTCAAAGTTGAAGACGGCTTGGTTGTGGATGCTAAACGAGTACCATTTCCGTTGCAGTCTATCGCATGCGAGACGTATCTTGGCCGCCCCTTCTCTTCTGCGCCAAAACCCGACGTTCTTCAAGACGTCATGCAAGATGTCAACATAATACATAAAAAGTTTCTGCAAAATGTTGCACGGCAAACAAATGCCGGCTTAAGAATGTGCATTGCCATTCCAGCGTGGCGTGTCGGCAATAGCTTTAAACACCTTAAAATGCTTGATTCTCTCGAGGAATTAGGCTATAATCGGATTCGATTTGCACATGCACGTGATGACGCGCTGATTTATCACCGCGAAGGTCAATTTGTCGGCCGCGAACTCGTGGTATTGGAAAGAATTTAAGCAGGAACAATAATGAGTAAAGTAAAAGCTGGTGGATCCAGTAAAAATGTTCACGATAGTCCTGGCCAACGGCTAGGCGTTAAGCTTTTTGGTGGCGAAAAAGTCAAAACGGGTCAGGTAATTGTACGTCAAGTTGGCCAAACAAAACGTGCCGGAAATGGCACATATTTAAGTCGCAATTTTACTATTCATGCCGCCAAAGATGGTATTGTGGGTTTTGCCAAACGCCGAGTTCGGTTGTTTAGCGGCAAAAGCGTTATCCGTACAGAAGTCACCGTCGAATAGACCAACCTCTTAACTTGGTGGATCGCCCCGGTTAAGTTCATCAGCTAGGGCTTGCATTGCTTCATTATTAGGATTGCTTGAGTGGCCAATTACTCGTCTTGGATCACCCATAAAACCCGTGCCTCTTACAAATCGTTCTTCTCCTGATGGCTGTCCTGATTCGTCTCTGGTTGGAGCTTCTGGTGCGATAAACCCAGGTACTCCACCGATTAAGTCTTCACCCCCTCCAACCTCTTCTTCAAGCGGCAACTGCCAAGACCTTAATCTGTCTGTAGTAACCAGTTTTTCTAAAAATGCATCCGGATTTTGGGGATCTCTCTTGATAACCCTAACGCGGTCGAAATCCTCACCCAGATTACGAACAGTGCCTGTTATTCCCCATCCCGTTTCTTGGGTTCCGTCACTTCTTTGTACAACAAAGTCATTGTTATTAGGTATACCTAGTTCTTGATTTAGAGAGGGGCGAAAAGCTTCACCTGGAGTTGGGGTTGGAAATTCTGACATATTTGTTTTATTTTTTAACTCTAAACATTATAGCATAAGCTTTATTTAATAGCAATTATATTTTTGAGCTGTCGTTTGGTTCTAGGCTATGCCGAGTTGGTGCTTGATTCGTTCCACTACATCTGCAATAACAACTTGGGATTTTACTAGGTATTCATTGACCCCAAGACTTTTGGCGCGTTCTTTGTCGGCATCTTGACTCAATGCCGTTAACATCACAATTTTTACGCCTGAAGTATCCGGTGTATTACGCAAAATATCCAGCACATCAAAACCGCTGACTTTCGGCATCATTACATCCAAAACTATAAGATCAGGTTTGTACTGCAAGGCAGATTGTAATGCCTCCTCACCGTTTGCTACACGCTGAGTCTGAAATCCTTCGGACTCTAGTCTGGTCTGATATACATTGGCTAGCGCATCGTCATCTTCGACTAAAAGAATTTTTTTACCCGCCCCAGATGGCGAACCTGTAGACGGTAGAGTTGAGCCCTGCGGTGAAGAAAAATTGTTTGAGTTAACTTGCGCGGCTTCAGCCGTTTGTTGAACAGTCACAACAGGTTGAGGGGTTGGTGCTAATGTTGTAGGTTGACTATTTTCTGGAATTGGAGCACTTGATTCGGCAGGTTGAAATACCTGGGGCTCGTTTGGAACTATTGGTGTTTGTGGTGCATTTTGTTGGTCATCCATATTAATATCCTACCATAAGCTTTTATTTTTTTAATATATGGTTTGATTTACATGCCAAAATTAATCCTGCAAACATTGGGTGTGGACGATTAGGCCGAGATTTAAATTCGGGGTGAAATTGACTAGCAACGAAATACGGATGGTCGATTCCCTCGATAATTTCAACCAGCTCGCCGTCCGGACTTAAGCCAGTGGCTTTAATCCCCCAAAGTTGATAAAGGTCCCGGAACGCATTGTTGCACTCCAAACGATGACGATGTCTCTCGGTAATATTTTCTTGCCCGTAAATTTTATAAACTAGACTCCCTTTTTTTATTTGGCACGGATAATCACCCAGACGCATCGTACCACCAGTGTTTTGTTTGCCTTGTT
>JBBTTS010000070.1:0-10546 GCA_038064135.1 Patescibacteria group bacterium
CCATTTTAGCTACTGGCTTGTTAGTGAGTGTCCTACTATATTCCGTACTCTCCGTTCTGAGTTTGAGCCTATTGTATTTAACAGTGCACAAGGAAACTACGAATTTCCGGCTACACTTGAACCACAAAGGTTGTCCGATACATCTTCGACTGCCAACGAATCGGACATTCCGCCAGATTCAATGCGAGTCGAAGATTTGCCATTAGTTGTAGTGGCACCGCTAGCAGCTGCTTTCATCATAGCAGCTATCGGTGGAGCGTATTGGGGCACGCACTTAAGACGGACTAGTCGAAAATAACAACTCCCTAATTTGCTATACTTGTCACAATGACAGTTAGAACTCGCTTTGCGCCAAGTCCAACCGGTTTTTTGCACGTCGGCGGTATCCGTACTGCTTTATTTGCATTTTTAGTTGCAAGGCAAGCTGGTGGAAAGTTTATTCTTAGGCTAGAAGATACCGATAAAAAACGAGAGGTAGCTGGCTCGGATGAGCATCTAATGAAAAGCTTAAAAGCACTTAGCTTGCAGTACGATGAAGGTCCGGATATCGATGGACCATATGGCCCGTACCGCCAAAGCGAACGCCTAGAAAGCTACAAAAAATGGGCCCAAAAGCTTATTGATGCTGGCCGCGCCTATGCCGACCCATACTCGCCAGAACAACTAGAAGAGTATCGAAAAGCAGCCCAAGCCGCAAAGAAACCGTTTTTATACCGTAATCATCGGCCAGAATCAACAAGACTCTGGGACGGCAGCCAGCCATTGCGCCTCATGTCTGACCCAAAGGCTTATCAATGGCACGACGAAGTAATGGGCGATCTAAGTACCGGCCCAGAAGTTATTGATGACATTATCTTAATTAAAAGTGATGGCTATCCCACTTATAACTTTGCGCACATCATCGACGACGCCGAAATGCAAATAACTCATATCATTCGTGGTCAAGAGTTTTTAGCTAGCACACCAAACTATCTAAACATCTATGAAGCGCTTGGACTAACTCCGCCAAAATTTGCAACCATGCCCCACATCATGAACGAACAAGGCAATAAAAAGCTTGGTAAGCGCGATGGGGCCAAAGACGTTCTTGATTACATTCGTGACGGTTATTTGCCAGAAGCGCTGGTGAATTTTATTGCCAGCATGGGCTGGAACGATGGCACCGAGCAAGAAATTTTCGCTATGGATGAGCTAATTCAGAAATTTAGCCTGGACCGTGTGCAACGAAGTGGCGCACGATTTGACGAGCGCCGATTGCTTTGGATGAACGGCTATTTTGTCCGAGAACTTCCGCTAGACGAATTGTTCGAGCGAGTCAAAGACTATTGGGGCGAAGAAGCAAAAGACGCTGACAAAAGCTATAAAGAGCAAATACTCGGCCTAGTGCAAGAACGGCTAAAATATTTTGCCGAACTGCCAATTTTGACTAAATTTTTCTTTGTAGATTTGCCAGTTAATCCTGAATTAATATCCGGCAACAAACAATTAAATAAGTTAGCCGGTAGCGAGATAAAAAGTTTGCTCGAAACAATTAAAGCCAGCCTTGAACAAAGTGATTTTAGCCTACAGGATTTGACCGACCGGCTAAACAAATTACTCGAAGAAACCGGCCAAAAACCAACAATTTTATTTAGTTTAATACGCATTGCTACAACCCAAGCCCCATCCAGCCCCGGCCTAGCCGAAACATTGGCTGTCTTAGGTAAACAACAAGGCCTGCGGAGACTTCATGTTCAAATTGATTCAATACAGTAATTTATTTGTAAAACTTATTTTTTAGCACCAATCGCGCGGCTTTGCCTTATCCTACTACGTTCACTTTCGCTGTAACCGCCCCAAATCCCAAATATTATGTGATTTTCTATAGCAAAGTTCAGGCATTCAAATCTTACCTCACATCCCCGGCAAATACTTTTCGCTTCCTTGTTAGACGCACCGCGTTCCGGAAAAAATAAATCTTGATCTAACCCATCACACACGGCACCCACCATCCAATCCTTATCGCCTTCGACCAATAATACTTTTCGTCTTGTAGTTGTTGCATCATTTTCGTCTGCTTCCTTACTATTACCATTTAAACTCTTTGGATATAAGGCGGTTTTTGGTAACCGATATACTCGCTCTAATAGTTCGGAATTGATCCAGAGTAGCGGATCATCATGTTGATCGCTAGTAACTACACCTCTCTCTATAAGCAAATTTAAAAATGCCCAAATTTTATGATCGCTAATATTATCTTTTATTGCACCGCGAAGTTCATCGACTGTAAATTGACTGGTGTTAAAAACATGATGTATGACTCTAAGTAAAGTCATCGAGCCTTTCGATAATTCGATTCGTTCTAGCACAGGAGATTTATTATTAGAATTTTGGGCATTTTTAGTAAAATATAATTTCTTGAATAATTCACTTGCAGTTAATGTTCGGGGTTTATCAGAATAATCGGTAATGACTAAACCACCAACAGCAAGTTTTGCTATTGTACGACATAGACTAATAGAATCTATTGGTGGCTCAATTAGATCTGACAATATATCTTGGGTAAATGATTGGTCTAATAAATTTCGTGCTATGGCGTCAATAACACGCCGTTCGTCAGGATTTGTATTATTTTGAAAATCGATTAAAGAAGATTTAGTTTCTGGATTATCCGGATCTGCCATAGTTGTTGATACTATACGCCCAGGACATAGATGTGAAAACTACTAATGTTATTAGCGTAGGCGAATGACAGTTTCGTTTTCGCTAATTTTGCCAACGTCTTTAATTGTTTCTTGTTTGGACTCGGTTCTTGTTTCGGTGCCAATTTCTGATGTTTTTTTACGTTTACGGTTGCGTTTGCGCCTGGGCCTGTCCTGTTCAGTTGAAACTGGTTTTTCAATAGCATCTTTTACTATTTTAGCCATATGAATACCTACTTCGGAAGTAGATTGTTGTGGTTTTGTTGGGAGCAAGGTTGGTTTTGGTGAATTTTTGGTCGGTGCCAGGTAGCGATCGTGCATCATAGTTTCGATGTCGCCCCTCTGCACGGCATAAAGTTGGCGACTTTGATCAATGATCGCTTGGCTGTGATCGGGTGGCTGAGGTGGTAAGTTAAGCGTGGTTGCCGAGTAGGCTTGAACTTTTTCGCCCTCGATTGTCATGCTAAGTACAATGTGTCGGTTATGCATGTGTACAAGATCGTGCTCAGTAAATTTGGGTTCAAAATATTTCAACATGGTACGAGCATCGTCGGCACTAGTTCGAAACGAAATTATTGAACCAACATTTCCAAAAACAGCATCTTTGACGCTTTGCATCATCTGGGCAATATATTGATTAGCGACCGTTAAGTTTAAAGCATATTTGCGAGCTTCGGACAAAATAGTTGCAAAACTATCGGTGGCAAAATTCTGAAATTCGTCGACGTAAAGATAATAAGGCACCCGCTGGGTTACATCGATGTCGGCTCGGCTCATGGCGCCAAGTTGAATTTTTGTTACCAAAAGTGCGCCCAACAGGGCGGCATTGTCTTCACCAATTAACCCGCGACTAAGATTAACCAGTAAAATTTTGCGCTCATCCATAATTTGACGGATATTAAAGCTACTTTTTGGCTGGCCTATTATGTTTCGGACAATTGGGTTGGCCGTAAATGCACCGACTTTGTTTAACACCGGCGCAACAGCTTCGGTGGCAAATTTATCGTTCCAACTGGCAAATTCGACTTCCCAGAAATTACGAACTACAGGGTCTTGGACATAGCTCAATACTTCGATACGAAATTTTTTATCTGTCAAAATACGCGTGATGTCGAGCATGGTTGAGCCAGGATAGTCGAGTAAAGCCAACAAGCTGTAGCGCAAAATATATTCCAGCCGTGGCCCCCAACTTTCAAACATTCTTTTTAAAACACCGATAATTTCAGATGTGGTGTGAGTTTTTAGTTTCGGGTCAAGAACCTCCATGGGGTTGAAGGCAATTGGAAAATCAACGTCTGCCGGGTTAAAATAAATTACATCTTTAACGCGGTGTTCGGGGATGCGCTTTAGGATACTTATAGCATAGTCGCCGTGGGGGTCAATTACGGCAAATCCATACGGACTGTAAATATCCGAAATTGTTAATAGCTCTAGTAAACCTGATTTACCTGTGCCGGTTTGGCCAATTATATAAAGATGCCGTCCGCGGTCATCGCGCGGGATGCCAAACATAGTGTTATGACCCCTAAAGTTTGTGACGCCAACTGGGCTAATTTTTTCGCGATTTTCTTCGTTAATAATTGGCAAATTAGCTGGTGGCTCAGCGGTTTGAGCGTTTGCCCACAAGATGTTTGGAGTCTCGACATTAGTGTGTGGCAGGTGATACAAACTGGCTAGTTCCTCGATGTTAACAACTACGCCTTTGCCACTAAAACTTCTGGCGTGAAAGGGCATTAAAAAGCGCTGGTCCTGGCCGGTTACTTTATGTTTAAATCCGTTTAAATATGTAGTGTTGAACTGTTTGAAGGTTGCTGCTATAGCCTGGATTCGCATCCGCGCTTGGGCTGACGGCACATTACCACGATAGGCTACACGAAGCAGCATCTCGTAAGCTAATTTATGACTCTTTTCTTCGGCTGCACTAGCTCGTGCCGACTGGTGTTCCATTAGTTTTGGCGCTTCGGTTTTGGTTTCGGGCGGTGCCCATAGGGTGCTCATTAGACCTATTGTAGAGGTTTTGCCACCCCTTATACCAGTGGCGTATTTTTCGCTTCTTTTATACCAGTTTTCGGTTGCTGGCCGCACCACAAATTGTATCCATGCTTCTTCTTCGTCGTTGAATTGGGCAAGTGTAGCGGTTATAGCCGCCAAAGGATCAACCTCAAAACTTGGAAACGTTTTTATTGGCAATGCTTCGTTAGCCGTAAAATTAATTTGAGCTGCTAACTGAGTACCAAATTCGGGATGCGATTTTGTATAATCCTCGGCTTCGCTAATATGCACGTTGGGATACTGAGCATAAATTTGTTCTTCGACAAAGCTTTTTAAACTTTCGGGAACCCAGATATAAAAACCTATTAGACGTTTCTGGACGGCTATTTCGAGACTAATGTGTTGACGAGAATCACGTCGCCCCACAGAAGTATGCAGCAGACCATGCAAGCTGGCGAACATCTGCTCGGCGGCCAGTTCTTTCTTTTCATTCGTTCGAGGTACTTGCAACAGCAAAACCACGCCTGGGGTGTGTTCGACGACCCGCTTTTTAAAAACCATAAGATTATTATACCTGAAATGCAAACATAAAAAGCACATGCTTGTAAAAATATTTGACAAATTATGTTAGTAGTATAAAATGAGAATTGCAAAAGGGCTGTAGACACTGAGTCGTGATCCGTATATGGACGCTTGGATTACGAGGAGTCACTAGCGTAACCGGACAGCCGAACCTCTTCTTGGAAAAAAGAAAGGCTCGGCCGTAAAAAAGCCGAAAAAGCCTTTTTGTTTTTAAATATTTAACATGGGTCACTGGTCGAGCCATGCAGTGAAAGCTAGCAAGGCTTTTCGATGCAGCTTTAATTAACAAAAGCGCGACCAGTGTATCGACATTGACTCATGTTTTCGCCTCACTGCATGCTCCCGGCCCGTGCACCCCATCTAGAAAGAGGTGCAGATATGCCAGCAGAAGCAAACGCTGAACAAGCCAGACGCTTGCCAGCATTTATTTACAAAACCGGAGCTATGGCCGCCATTGGTGGTCTTGCCTTTGGCGCATTTAAATTAGATATGCTGCCGCAAATCGACTGGTTTGATGGTGGCAAAAGTGACAAGGCACCAAAAGGTGACGTTTTTTACGAAGGTCAAACAGCCGAGACGGCTAGCACGGAACTAATGTTTGAAATTGGCCGAGGGAATGCAATTGTTGCAGCCAAAGCCAAACAAAACCATGATAAAAAAGGTGGGCTTTTTAGTGGTGATTTCCAGGGAACAAACGGGACCAGTTTTGTCCGAGATCCAGATGATCACGATGAACCTGCCAAGTTAAATGTTGAGATGCGCTACTGTGCCGGCGGATTGATCGAAAAATCGACAACAAAACCGCATAACGGCGAAAGTCAAATTACTGCAAAATTTGAGCTTGGTGACATATTTGTTTGTGATGCGATCTTACGTCACTCTGAAGAAAATGATGCGGCATTTGCTCAAGACGACACTTCGGCAGAATTTCATGGACGATTCGTAAGTTTTGTGTCTGGGGCAGTCGAAACTCAGGCAAAAGCTGCACCATGCCCTATAGATGAACTTTCAGAATACACTTCGACTCAATTTAATTCACATCTTCAAAGCTTGATAGCTGGTGATCTGGGAATTCCGATTTCAAATGTAGAAATTGTCGGTGGAAAAATCGGAAAATCTGACGAATCTACAAAAAGATTACTAAAGCAAACCTTAGATTCATATGCCAATTATGAAAATCCCGAAGATCCAAGTGAAATTTTGCAAGATTTCGATTTTCAGTACCTCAGTGGCGGCGGTAAGCCAATAGAAGATTCCTGTTTTAACGATATTGGTCAGGTTGAATTAAGCTCACTCGATAATTTGAAGCTGGACGAAAAATTAATAGATGGAGAGGAGGTGGCAACGACTAATTAATAGACTGTTTTTTTGTACCTTTACAACCTACTTAGACAGAGAAACACGAGATGTGTTTCCTTACCAAGAAAGAGGATGGTAGCCAATGAAGGCGCACCGATTTCACAAAGAAGACCCCGGTGGCTGGGAAGAAATCCCGCGCACCCCCGAGGTCCAGGAATACAGCAAAGGCCTGTTTGGACTGATCAAGCGCAGCACCATCATGAAACTGTGCGCCGGATTGGCAGCAGGGTATATCGCGTGGGTGTACATCAAGTACTTTGGCGCTTTCGAGCTCGGTGGCGAAGTCACAAAAGCCGAACGCAGAGCTGCTGTTGATGTCAGTCGGGCATGCCTGGTGTTGATCTTGTTTTTCGTGATTCCGATTGCGATCAACGTCTTTCGACCCAGGTTGAACCGAGTTTCACGACGCAGCAAGTAGATCGCGAGGAGCGGCAGGATCCAGCCTAGTATGATTCGTCATGCTAACACTGCCGCTCCTCGCACAACTAAACCCACCCAATCTCGTGTTTCTCAAATTTCAATATCACTCTGTCTGAGTAGGTTGTCCTGAATTGGTCGCGCCACTTACAAATGAAAGGCAATAACATGGCAATATCATTAACCCCAGAGCAAGATAATAATTTTAATTGGCGACTTCTTGCTGTACGTAGCACAGTAGGATTAGCGCTAGCATCGACGGCACTGGGTGCAGCAGCCCAAAACGCTGAAGCATATATAGATAATGGTGATGGCACCGTAACTGTAGAAGAAGGCGACACTTTATGGGAAATAGTGGGCGAAGAAACTGGGGCTCAAGGTGAAGATCTAATTAAAAGCATCGAGGCAACGGCAAACATAAATGAAATAGTGAATAAGGACGAGATATTCGTAGGCCAAACTTTACGCGTCGCCCAGCCTGTAGAGATGCGACAAACTGTGCGCTTTCCCGAAAGTCCAACTGACGAGCCAAATGCTGTATGGACCGTAAAACACGTCAAGCATACACCTTGGCTTGTCTCGCACATTACGGCTGCAATTGAGGGCACCACCCAAAAAGAAGCATTACAGAAAATTTTGGCTGCCAACCCAAACATGGTGCCAGAAAAGTTGCAACTTGGCGACAGTTTTCGGCTGCCCGGCACCAGCCAAATAGAATTAAAGCGTGCTTTAAAATTTATATCCCACTACGCCCGATTGCAGGATACTGAAAGTGGTAGCGGCAATGTACCACAAAAGTCAAACACCGCAGAGAGCCCAAACACAAAAAGCAATGAACCCCAAGCCCAAGAACAAAACTCAAATAAGCCAAAAAAAGAAAAGCCGATGAATACCGATCCAAAAATTTTGGCTAACCAAGTCTTAGAGCACCCCAACATCATTATCGAAGATTCACCAAATAACAGGGTAGAACGCAGCATCGAAGATGCCACCGACGACGGCAAAACATTTAACTACGATGTCGACCGCGACAATCAAAATGAAATTCAACTTAGCCCGCGCCTGCTTCAAACCCTAAAATTTTTAGCAGATAAGGGTTACGAAATTGAAATAACATCGGTGACCACAGGACTTGATCATGTAGAAACCAGCAATCATTACAAAGGGCTTGCTGTTGACATTGCAATTAATGATCAAGCCGGATTCGTCTTTACCGATTTATATATCAACCGCGAAATACTTGGGCTGAATGAGCTTATACTTGGTGCCCCGCCCGCAGGCACCGCAAATCTTAAACACGGGCAGGCATACGGCTACAGTGAAGAAGTTTTACGAAACCACGATAACCACATTCACTTCAGTGTTATGGGTTACGACCCCATGGTTGACCAAAAACAAGGTGAATTTTTAGAAATAGAACCAGATGGTGAGGTCCATCTAGCAAATGAGGAGCCGACATCTAGCGAACCCATCGAAACCACTCCTGAAGTTATCGAACTCAGCGCCGAAGAAAATGCCATCATAGACTCTATGGACCTAGAGCAGCATAAAAAAGACTTTTTAAAACAAATGGTAATTGAAGCTCGAAAGACAGCACATAATTACCGCATTAATCCAGCCGTAATGGTAGCCCAAGCGATATTAGAAAGTACTTGGGGTGAAAACGCCGATGGCTTTAACTATTTTGGCAATAAAGCAGGCGAAAATTGGACTGGGCCAACCCAAGAATGGCATACGTTCGAGTACGACGAAAACGGTAATCGTTACGAGACAACAGCCACATTTAAGGTATTTGCTAGCCCGGAAGAAGCCTTTAATGAGTATGGTCGCATGATCCAGGATGCAGAATGGTATGAAGACGCCGAAGTAAATCACGCTAATTGGCAGGCTTATTTACATGGCCTAGTTAACGAACCACCGATGTATGCCACCGCACCCGACTACGAACAAGTAATTGGTGGAATAATCAACCAGTTTCGGCTCGCTGAATTAACCCATACTCAATAGTCATGGAAGAAACAGAATCAAGGTTTGAGTCGGAAAGATCAGAATCAGAGAAAGTTTTCGTGCGTGGTGCGGCCGAACTAAACCAATTGCTCAAAATTCATCAGGTGTGGAACCTTGACCAGCTAGTAGCTCCTTTTATTGAGTTGTTACCTGATACAGCCGATCCTTTTCAGGCTATCCTGACGATGTCGCACATCTATAATTGGCCTAATTGCGAAATTGTCTCGGTATTGGCGGATGCGCAGTTTAAGCCAATACAAAATGCCGGCTGGCAGGAAAAAAAATTACAAATTACACAAGATCCCGAAAGCCAATTTAAAAATCCCGAGTTGAATTTTAGATATACTAAACTACAATTCGAGATCCCCGAAGCCGAACTGCCTGACAGTTTTGACCTAGGGATAGCCACTCAACCACAACTTGCTCGGCGCCTGGAAATTGTTGAAGATATAATCTGCTACATGAGCGAAGGCGTTCGTCGCCAAACAGATGATCGTAGTCCAGCATACATGGTAGAGCAGGCGCACCAGCTGGCCAGCATATATGCTTACAGCAAACATTTACATGACCGCATGACTGTATTTGACGAAATTAATGGCCAAGGGGAGCGAATCAAATTAAAAACTATGCAATGGCAAAACAATGTAAGTAAAATATTTAATAACAACGAGAGGGCATTTTCTGAAGCATTAGAAGCTGCGAAAATACCTCCACCAGCTTACCCCGAAACAACAATGGCCACTATTAAAACTAATGACAAAAACTACACCGAGGCCTGTGCCCTTGAAGAAGACTGTTCTGCTGCCCAGACAAAAATTGACCAAATGGCCGAAAAATCAAAAGGGGTAATAAGAAAAAGAGCAAATTGGCTAGCCTTTGTAGCGCAATTAGATTTGTGGCGAGCAGAATTGGATGAAACAAAAGTACCACCTCAAAATGACATTGATTGGCGACACAACAAAATATCTATTCCAATTGTACATTTTGGAGACGATATTTTACCAATAAATAACTATGGCTCTGGTTTAAGAAATTAATCACGAGTCTTTAAGTGTTACTAAATAAGCTTAAACTGTTGTAACAAGCATTAGCCCTTTGGTACAATAATCATCAATGATCGACGATATTAACGCGCCCAAAAAGCGCCGGCCAACGGCCCCTGGGTTTAAGAAGCCATACCTCAGGCGAAGCAGTGAAGAACGAGCAATAAATTTGCGTGAGCCAACATTTCAAACACCTCTACAAGTCGCCGCTAAAGATTTGGACGGAAAAACCGAGATTGAAGATGACAGAAAAACACCAAACAAAACAGTAAATAATAAAGGCTGGTTTAAGCGAATATTAAAAAAACCAACCAAAAAACAACTTATCATTGGCATACCCATTACAATAATATTGATAAGCTCTATTAGTGCCTATGCTTGGGTAAAGCTGAAAAAAAGTCCGCTGCCTCCACCCCCACCCCCGCCAGCGCCAGCTGTAAAACAAGAACCACCAAAACCACTAAC
>JBBTTS010000071.1:0-4584 GCA_038064135.1 Patescibacteria group bacterium
GGTAGAGAAAGGATTACTTCTGGATGGAGTGTCCTACTAATGCCCTTACTTTAGGGAATTGTTCATTCTTGTATTATGACACAGAAATAACTAGTTTACAAGCTGCTAGCAAGGCGTAGGAGTTGGTCGCTGTTGAGGCTGCTGTTGCCTTCTATCTGATACCAAACTCCACCATCTACCCAAGTGGCATTACTGCCATCATATACAAAAATAGTTTTACCTTTGTCTTGATAAGTTTGATAGGTCCGGCGCGTGGTATTTATAAAATTATCTAGAAGTGCGTCGCTGTTCCATGACGAAGCGGTTTGGACGATATTAAATTGGCGGTCGTCAGTCCGAGATTTATACGCCACGCTAACTTGCCCGGGTTTATATTCGACTTTTCCATTCAACGCAAATCCTGTTGGCTGGTACGAAGGCAGTGAAGCATCGACCCCCGCCCTGGAAGCCGCCATCTTTACAGCTAGGTTTGGTATGTTTTGTATTGCAATAAATCCACCCAAAAGAATTACCGCACAGGCCGAGGCAGCAAAATTCAGAGTTTTTGGTGAAATTTTAAGCTTTTTAGCTACTCGGTGGTGTACGGGAGGTTTTTTAATTTTTGGTTCGTTGTGGCTGGTGGCGCTATGAATTGCGGCCAGTACTGAGTTAGTGGCTTCACTTGGATGATGGGCAATTATGGGAACTTTAGTGTTTTGCGAATCTTGTTTGGGAGCTTTTTTCACGGGCAATGAAGCAAATTTCGGCACAATAGAAATATCGCTAAACCCAAACCTAGACACAAACTTATTCTTTTTTATTTGCTGGGCACGTTTTTCTCTGGCTTGGTCGTTGGTTGCGTGGGAAATTTCTACTGGGTTAGAATTATTCGACACCTTTGGAACGATTTTTGGTCGTTTTACAGCAGATCTGGATAATGTTTTAGATTTATGAGTGTTAGCATGAACACCGTGAGATGCCACTTTTGCTCGTTCGACATTATTTTTTCTGGAAATTTTTCGAACCATACCATCGAGTGCAACAGGTCTGGCTCCGGGTGCAGAAGTAGCTAAAAGACGTCCGGTTTTGGCGTCGTATAGATTGCCGTTCAGTTGAATTGTTGGTTGGCTGCTGGCCACGTTTTAAAGTCTACCCTCGACTTTCGTAGTAAATACTCGTAATATGTATCTTAAACCGACTTGCATTTGCGCGCAAGTGGTAACTGGCTCGCACCAAGTATAAAAACGTCACGCATACACCAATAAACTTCAAATGGACTTTCTCGACCCCAAGAAAAAAAAGCAACACACAATTAGACTGTTCGTTGGCTATGTTTTAGTTGGAATTGCGTTATTGATGACAACATCTTTTTTAGTATTAGAGTCCAATGGTTACTTTTATGACACAAAAACCCACAGCGTAATTAAAAACGGTTTAATTTTTGTAGATTCGGCACCAGATAGCGCCACAGTTTACGTGAATGGTAAGCGTCAAGACACCACCGATGCACGTATGGTTTTACCTGAAGGAAACTATAATATTGAGATTAGCCGAGATGGTTACAAAACATGGGAAAAAAGCCTAAAACTTGAAGGCGGAAGTATTGAGCGTTTGGTTTACCCGTTTTTATTTCCAGAAAAGCCAACCCTAACTACCTCAAAAGCATACGCAGGTGAGCCAATGTTTAGTAGCCAAAGTCCAGATAGGCGCTGGGTTTTAGTGCAGCCCATAGCGCAAAGTTTTGTTTTTGATTTATATGATTTAGCTGTCGATCCGGCAATCAACACTTCGCTTACAATTCCAGCTACAGTTGTGAGCGTAAAACCAGGTAGCACCTTAAGTTTAGTGGAATGGTCTACCGATAATCGACACGTATTGTTAAAACATTCATTTAATAGTGGGCATGAATATTTAATGGTCGACCGCGAGGCTCCAGCACAAAGTTTCAACATTTCTGCGCGGCTACCTGGCGAAGTAATAGACAATATTGCTTTGCATGATAAAAAATTTGACCAGTTTTACTTATATAAAACTGCAGGTGGAATTTTAAGCAGTTACGATAATCGTAGCTCGTTACCTGTAGAGATTATACGTAACGTTGCTGTTTTTAAGCCTCACGGCGCCGATGTAATTGCCTATATCAGCACAATTAACCCTGCCAAACCACAATTTATAATTCGCGAAGATGGCAAAAACTACATTGTTCGCGAATTACCAGCTACAACAAGTTTTTTGGTGGATATCGCACGCTTTGACAACCACTGGTATACGGCAGTTTACGCCACGGGTAGCGACATGACTTACATTTACAAAGATCCTGTTGCGAGTGTCAAAAAAATTAACAAACCGATCACGCCTCTTGCCGTTCGTCAATCCATTATTGGATTTATGTCGTTTTCGCAAAACACGAGGTTTATGGCTCTTCAGTCAGTAGATGGCTTAGTAGTTTATGACTTTGAAACGCTGCGTCTAATGAGGTATCAGCTACCCTTTGCAACAACATCAAAGTTGGTATGGATGGATGGGCACAGACTGATTGGAAACAATAAATCTAAACTAACTGTGTTTGATTTTGATGGCAGCAATAAACATGAAATCATAGAATTAAGTACCCAGCATTTGCCATTTTTCGACCGCGATTACGAGAATTTGCTAAGCATAGGTAAAGACCCGACTAACCCAACGGCATTTGCCATGAGGCGTACTCCTCTTAAATTAAAACTTTAAAACCAATCTGTTATTCGACTCCATAAGCTTGGAGCGTTGCTAGGCAGTACTGATGGCGAGCCAACAGACGAATTAGTCGTCGAGCTGGCAATATTTTTATTGGGGTCTGGAGTAATTTGCTCACCGACAACAACTAATCTTTTTAAACTTGTGCCTGGTGGGTCGCAAGTTATTAGTGTAAAGCTGGATGCTTTTTGGGTGGATCCCAGTACTCCAACCTCGCCTGGATCCACAATTTTTTTCTCGAAGACTTTATAGGCATAGCGAACAGAGTTTTTCTGAACATAGAATACATCGCCGTTATCTAATTTCTTTAAAAGAACGAACGCAAATTTGTATTTTCCATTATTAAGAATATTATTGCTGCTATGACCAAAGATCACCCCATTACCTTGTTCGCCTGGTTTAGGTGTAGTTGCATAATGTAAAACGCCCCGTTCCAAGGCTTTTTGGACAGCAGCTTCTTCTATCGAAGGCTCGTCGTACACTACAGGAATTTCGACATTTATTTTAGGGATAATTATTAATGAATCCGGCCCAACAGCAGTGCTATTTGGATCGATAATTATCGACGCTGTTCCTATGTTTTTACTTGGTGAAATAAAAGGTACGATAAATCGTTCATTAAAAAAACTAAACAGCATAATTAGCACCACCGTACTGCCTAAACCAAGTCCAAATCCCAAAGATTTTAAGTGTCCAGGTTTTTTACGGTCTTTGTGGCTGGCACTTTTGCGTATCTGATGTTGAATTTCAGAAATCGTCGAAATTGGTTCCGAGTCTTCTAGGCCGTACTGTTTGTGATTTGGAATTGATTCCTGATGAGTTAAAGGATTTACGGGTGTTGAAATTTCGAATTTTTTACTCTGTGAGCTGTAGAATTCATGCCAAACTTGATGTTTTTCGTGGTCTGGCAAACTCAGGTAGTAGTTGTGCCAATCGGTTTGAATTTGAGACATGGATTTACCAGATTGATTTAGCTGCAGCATGAATCGCTGGTGTTTAGAATGATAGCCGGGTTGCTCGGCTTCGGCGAGTTCTTGCTTGGCATTTGGCTCATCTTGATAAATTTGTTGCAATTTGTTGCGGATCAAATCGGCAGCGTCATTATCATTTTTAGGCGGCTGAATTGTTTTTCTAGTCATAATGCTAATCTTTGCTTTCGTTATCAATAATTATATCAGAGATATGGTACAATAGCCCCTGTTATGTAGCGCCGCAGTGGTGGAATTGGTAGACACGCTAGACTCAAAATCTTGTGAGAGCAATCTCGTGACGGTTCAAGTCCGTCCTGCGGCACCAATTCGTAATCAAGAACATACTTATTTACTAATCAGGCTCACAGTAAGTGACTCAAAAGGCTTGGTATTGTTTTGAAGCCACCAAACAGCAGATCTAGCAGCAGTAGCTACTCGCCATGTTTCGTTTCGCTTTTCTGAAATTGTAGTACTAACTTTACCGTCGGCGGCCACGGCAAAGTTATTTTGATGAAAAACAATAATATTTATTGGGTTAATTTGCGTAAAATCATGTAGCGCATCCACAAGTTGCGGCAGCCCCATTGTGAAAGCAATGTGCCTGGGTGATTTATAGGCTACAAAAAGGCGCTGTAGCTGCGAAAACGACAATACAAGAGTTGTATTTGGGCGACTTTGCGCCAAACGTGGTTCGCTGGATACATAGTCTACTGCATCTTTGGTGATTGTTACTTGACAATCAAATTTTTGTAAAAACTTTTCGATTAATATTGCAGTTTCGCTGTTTCTGCCAATGTCTCCGGCCAACAAAACTCCGTCACTCCATGCTGCAAGTTCCATCCAGGTGTCAAGTGCTTTTTGACTAAAGCTTCCACTGGGGGTACTGGGTGCGAACTCACCA
>JBBTTS010000072.1:0-7969 GCA_038064135.1 Patescibacteria group bacterium
ACCGTAAGCGCCCAGGTTTTTGCTGCCGAAGACATCGACATGGCAGCTTTTACAGGTAATGAACGGTTCGATATCCCTCAAGAATGCCAAAACTTAGATCCCTTTGACTCAGACTATTTAATTAAAGCCACAAACGCTCCTACTTCTGTCCCGAGAACCTGGGAGGTATTGGGTGATCAAGCTGTATTTTATGACAAAGTTTACGAGGCAGTTGGGGGCGATGAAACAAAAGCCAAAGGTATTTACAACTGTGCATTATTTGATAAAAAAGTTCGGGGTGGTTTAGGTGCAAAATATGGCTACGAAGGTGACGACGGTTACCCCGAATCTGCTGGTTCAAGTAGCGCAAGAACCGCCACCAATAGTGGAAGCATAGTTGGTGACCCCTACACAGATAGTTCTAACGTACCTTGCGCACCTGGCACATTAGAACTGGGTCTTCCATACATGGATGGTTATCGTAATGGTCAGCGTTTTACGGTAAGGCTTTGCCAATTACCAAACTTGCGTAGTTTTGGAGAAGCCGATAATCCAGGTGGTAGGTTTTCTACTCGTGGTTCTAGTGGTTTTGGGATTGTAAATTCCAGGGTCAGTGGGGCGTGGTTCAAGTTGATTGAAGATGCAAAGTCGGCTGGTATTACTTTAAATGCGAACAGCACATTCAGATCGATGCCACACCAACAGGCTTTATGTCAGGCTAATATAAAATGCAAAAACGGTGATTATTCTAAGGTAGCACGCCCCGGAAATTCGTCGCACCAAGCTGGTGTTGCAATTGATTTCTCAGACATGGATGGTGAGGGAGGGGGATCGTGTGCATCAAGAGCAACAAGGCTAACTGACCCTAAGTGGGTGTGGTTGCGTGATAATGCTGAAAAATATGGATTTAAACAATACTCGGCCGAAGCCTGGCACTGGGACGCACTACCCGAAGCAAATCGCTGTGGAGCAACACCATGAGTAATAAAGCTAGAGTTTTAACCATCATGATTCTTGTAGGATTTTGGGTAATGTTTTTATCTGTTCCAATTGTCCTTGCACAAAACGAAGGTGGCGATTCCAGGAAATGGCTCTACCCATACTACGACGATGCTGCTGCAACTAGCTGTAATCCTTCAACTGGGGGCAGTACATCCCAGCTAGCTACCGGTTTTGACCCTATGGGTTTAGGATTTCCGGCATTTCCAGACGAAGCTGCCCTAGGGCCAGCAATTACAAATTTTATCAAGACAAAAGAGCCCTCCTCGCCCTGGCTAACAATGTCAGGCGTTGAAGAAAATGTTGGAACTTGGATTGTAGACCAATCAAAAAGTCGTAGTATTAACCCAATGTTTATCGTGACCGCAGGAAAGGTTGAAAATCAATTCGGCACAACAGGTGACGCACCAGCTTTAAATAATTTCTTTGGAATGAAAGGCGGGAACGATACTTATCTTAGATTTGATACACCACAACTAGGAATTCAGGCATTCATGGATAAAATAAAGCAAAATACTCAGTCTGGTGAGGGTCGTTATGCCGAAGCAAAAAACCTGTATGAATATATGTCTATCCATCAGGCTGGAAGCATAGTATACCCGGGGCAAGATTTTGATCCAAGGGATGTTGACGAAAAACCAGGTATAACTAAAGATTTATGGGATCCAGCAATGGATGTATGGTTAAGCTGGGATCCAGATAAAAATAAAGATAACCCAAGAGCCGACCGCAGGGGTCAGTACACTCCGCTAATATATTATCGGATAAGTGTAGGGGTTATAAATGAAATTCTTGGACTAAATATACCCGAGGACAATCCACAGGGTGCTAATGGAGCAAGCTGCGGGGGGAATGGAGCAGTAAATGTGAATGGTTATGCGTTTCCGTTAGAGCCTCAAACAAAAGCGGTAGGTGGAGTTGGAGTTGGCTGGAGTGGATTAACCCGACCTGGGGGTGGTTACGTCCATCATGATAAAACTGCAGCTTTTGATTTATTTAGTACCGACAGTGCGGATGTTTACACAATCTATGGTGGAACGGCAGTTACAGTAAATACAAATTATCACGACCAAGTTGGCTGCACCACAATTCAGTTAAAAGCAGATGATGGTTTTTATTATTGGTATGGTCATATGAAAAATCCAACCATTACTGAAGGTCAACATGTAGCGGTGGGAACAAAAATTGCCGAAATTGCCGACAGGGCAAACTTTAATGGTGAATGTTGGGGTGGCGCTCCCCACTTACACATCGACAGGGGCTGTACAATTTCTGGCGAACCTCAAACCGGTGGAAGAGACGAATGTAGAGATGTCAATTTTATTGAATTTTTAAGTAAACTTTATGAAACGTTACCGGGCTAAATTATGGAAGATGAAATAAAGCGAATAAAAAGGAATAGATTTCTAATAATTCTTGCGTCGGTTTTTGTTTTAATTGTGGCTGGGATAGTATTCTCACAACTAGGTAACCGGTCGTCATCAATTGACACCCTGCCGGAAGAAGGCACCAGTACAGACTATAAGAGTATGGTGAGGATTATTGATGGTGATGAATTATTTCAAAAAATTAGTGGCGGAGTAAGATATGATCAGTTATCCTCGGACCTCTATGTGTTTGCCAAAAAACAGTACCAGCAATACCAAAAATCAACCAACGTTATTGGTTTTGAAATTACTTCTGTGATATCAAAAAAAAATAACGACATAGAGTTTAGCGGTAAGTTTGGTGCTATAAATAATACAATTCGTATTAAGGTAGTTTTACTAAATAATTCTCGTATAAAAACTTCTATTGTTGATACTAAAACTAATAAAAATATAAATGCACAGCTACCATCTAATTCTAAAAGAAACAGCTTGATTGCAAAATTACCTTATAAGACTAAGGATTACATAATCGAATATGATCAATCTGATGATTCGTTTGTGATTAATATTTTCGACGGCGGTGAAGCAGATCTTAATAAGGCTACAAACTACTTAATCTCTATGCTAGGTCAAGATGAATTTAATAAAGAAAAATATAACTTTGTCCGTAGTGGTGGATTTTCAAACGATACCCCGTTAGTAAATATTCCCCAAAGTGAAGCTAGAGAATAGTTACTTTTTTGTTAAGGGTATTATGGTGCAGTCATTAGTAAAGTGCTGTACAACTACATCGGCATCGGTTGTGGTTATAAAAACTTGGTGATCTTTAAGTGCGTGGGTCAATGCTTGGCGTCGGGCACCATCTAGCTCGCTAAAAACATCATCTAATAAAAGTAGTGGTTTTTGCCCGTTCAGTTGAAAAACTAGTTTAGCCTCGGCTACTTTTAAGGCAAGCAGCAAAGTACGCGTTTCGCCTCTAGACGCAGACAGCTGAACATCGTTATTGTTTAGTTTGATGATAATATCTTCCCTGTGCGGGCCAACAGAAGTAAAACCACGTTGTTGATCAGTTTTAAGTCTATTTTCGAGCGCTTTTAAAAAAGCACCAGCATAAGCCTGGCGGCCAATTGGAACTAAATAATCCAAATGAACTTTGTTTTTATTGCCAGCAAATTCCGAATACAAATAACTAATGTCTTGGTGAAGTTTTTCAATAAGTTGATGACGAGCTTCAGCAATTATTCCGCCAAATTCCGCTAAGCGAATATTCCAAACAAACATTTCATCTTCAAGAATTTTGGGTTTTTTAAGTAGGGCATTTCTTTGTAACAGAACCCGTGTGTAGCGTTTTTTCACGTCGGCGAAATTATTATCAGTTTGTATTAACATATTGTCTATGAATTCTCGACGCTCAGACGGGGTAGTGCTAATGGCTAGTAAGTTATTTGGCTCAAAAAGTACGTATGGTATCGAGTTTTCGGTATTAATTTTTTTACTTTTTTTACCTTCAAATTCATATAGTTTTTCAACCTGTTTATTTAAGTTGGTTTGAAGTTTAATCATTCGGTGTTTTGGAACCCAAGCATCCAACCTGGCCCATTTGGATTTGTGTTTTATAAGGTCAGCATCATTTGCTCGATATGAACTGCCGCGTGATATTACTAAAATTGCCTCTAGTAGGTTAGTTTTTCCACTGGTGTTAGGGCCAACTATAATATTTACACCATCACTAAATTCAAAACTCATATCTTCATACGAGCGAAAATTTTGTAAACGGATTGATTGAATCACCGAGTTAAAAATATTTTTAGATTAATAATTCGCATAGTCATAGTAATTATTTTACTAGTGAACAGCGACTAATGACAGGTACCCAAAAGAGTTAATGTTTTAGCTCTTGAGGGGCATTATTACATGTAAGTAATCTTTGTTGTTTGGGTCTTTTACGGTGCAAGGTTCGAGCTTTCCGTTAAATGAAAAGATAACTTGTTTTCCACCAATACAGTTTAGGGCGTCAAGAATATAGCGTGAATTTAGTGTAATTGATCCGTTAGCTGTCACGTCTGCTTCGGCCGCTGCCATATTTTCACCAAGTTGTGAGGCGATAGACCTTATACTTATCTCATTAGCTTCTTTGTCTAGCTGAAGAGTGACACTACCGGCACTTTCGCGCGCAAATAAACTTGAAACTTTAGTAATGTTAACAAAATCTTGCCGCGATAGTGTTGCCTGATGGTTAAACGCTTTGGGAATAAGTTTACGGTAATCTGGGTATTTTCCATCAATTAATCTTGTTACAAGTTCGGTGTCTGTAAGTTTAAACTGCACTTGTTGGTCGTCGTGGGTTACGAACACCGTTGCATCCTGGTCACCAATTAATCGTAATAATTCCTGTAGTGAAGCAGCAGGAATTAATAAATCAACTTCACCCTTGTGCGAACCGATTTCTTTTTCGGCTAATCGATAGCTGTCTGTTGCAACTATGTAAAGTTTTTGGTTGTAAGTGTGTATATATACACCGGTTAAAACTGGCCTTGCTTCATCACTCGATGCAGCGGGTAAAACTTGTTGAAGTGCGGATTTTAAACTTTGACTGGCAATTTCCCAAGTATTTCCACTACTAATTTTTGGCATAACCGGAAAATCGTCAGCAACAGTACCGTTAATTGTCGATTCATATTTGTCAGTTGTTATATGAAGTTTTGTTTCCTCTAACTGGAGATCAATTACTCCACTCGGCAAACTTGCCACAAAATCGCTAGTTAGACGGGCGGGTATAGTTACAGAACCTTCTTGGCTAATTTTTGATCCAATATGATGAGTGATTGCAATGTCTAAATTTGTAGCCGAAATACTAAGGCGGTTATCTGTGGTTTTAATTAGTACGTTTGCAAGTACAGGCAAGGTACCGCGGCTGGTAGCAACTCGCCCAACAGTGGTAAGGGCTTTGGTAAGATTTTCTTGGGTTACTTGTAATTTCATACCCATACCTCATTAATATTAGTATTTAATTTATTTAGTAGTTTTAGTAATAAACCATGTGAATAGTGTGTATAAATTACCTTATTACTTCGGTAAATAACTATACTTATTTGTGGAGAATGATTAGTAAAATATTCGTACAAACCAAGTATAGGGTTGTTACTTAACCACAGATTTTTAATAGTGTTAATCTTTTGCACAATTTTAATAAAACTATCCACACACAAACACACCAATTTTTGCTCAACATATACACACAATAACTCAAGCATAAAGTCGCTCCTTAATTTCATTGATTGCGTTCCGTACTTCAACATCAAAACTAGCCTCTTTTTCGATTTTTTCGACTGAATGAATTGCTGTAGTGTGATCTTTACGACCAAGTTCACGGGCAATTTTAGGAAAACTTAAATGTAGTTCACTCCTGAGTATATACATAGCAATTTGCCTTGGAACAACAATATCTTTGTCACGCTTAGGCCCTAAAATATCTTCGAGTGGAATTTGAAAATGCCGAGCAGTGCGTTCGATAATTTGCTTGGCACTGATGTGCTTAGGGCGGGATTTTGCGCCACCAAGCAGCCCATTAGCAATTTGTAAATCAGGAGTCAAACCACGCATTTCGCAAAAAGCCAAAAGTTGATTTAAAGCACCCTCGAGTTCACGGATGTTTGTTTGGATTAAGTTTGCCAAATATTCTACAACCGGCTGATCTAACTCAACATTGTGTGAGTTGGCCTTAGTTTGGATAATTGCACAACGTGTTTCAAAATCCGGAGTTTGCATGTCGATGCTCATACCCCACGCAAACCTACTCCTTAATCGTTCTTCAAGGGTTGGCACATCCTTCGGCGGCTTATCGCTACTAATAATGATTTGTTTGTTAGCTTGATGTAGGGCATTAAAAGTGTGGAAGAACTCTTCCTGGGTTTTATCTTTACCAGCTATAAATTGCACATCGTCAATAATTAAAACATCGGCATTACGGTAAAAACTAGCAAAATCAGTATTTTTCTTATACCTAACGGCGTCAATAAACTCCTGAACGAACTGCTCGGTCGAAACATAAACAATATGAGCTTCCTTGTTTTTAGCCAGTACGGCATTACCAACGGCTTGAATTAGGTGTGTTTTACCAATCCCAACCCCACCATATATAAACAAGGGGTTATATTTGGTACCAGGGTTTTGAGCCACTGCTTGACATGCCGCGTAAGCTAGTTCGTTTCCCGAGCCAACTATGAAATTATCAAAAGTATAACGTTCGTTTAAGCCCTGGCGATAAGAATGTCGAAGGCTGGAGCTAACTGCTCGGTTTATTGCAGATCCACCCTCGTTTGAACCAAGGATAACCGTGTCATCATCGGTTCGTTTATGAACGGTAATGCCAGAATGAATTTTAAATTCAAGTTTTTTGGGCGACACATTATTTTTTATCAAAGTTTCTAGAATTTGTTGTGAATACTTTCGCTCCAACTGCTGCTTAATAAAAACATTTGGAACCCCAACAACAAAAATTCCATCTTTATAACGCAACATCCGTGTGTTTTTAAACCAAGTAACAAAGTTACCGCGTGATA
The DNA here is from genome assembly GCA_038064135.1 of Patescibacteria group bacterium. Taxonomy (GTDB): domain Bacteria; phylum Patescibacteriota; class Saccharimonadia; order Saccharimonadales; family OMJO01; genus JBBTTS01. The sequence continues at coordinate 6,911 of JBBTTS010000072.1, forward strand.
GCGACACTTCTATTTCACCCAGAACAGCTTGCCATAGACCTTCGTCCATTTGTTGATAACTCCCAACTTGTGTATAAGTAACTATACCCAGGACTGGTAGTTTTCCACAAGTTTTTCTTCGACAATATTTATATTTTACTAAAAACCTTACCGACCCCGCTAATTTATACACAGTCAAATCAACCATCTGTTAAACTGTGGAAAGGCATTGCCTAACAGTGGAAAAGCTGATAAAATTAGTGGGAAAATATTGTTAATTTCACGTGGCTAATTCTATTCAACAGAGCCGTGTCACCAAGTAAGGATTACAACATGCCAAAACGAACCTATCAACCAAAAAAACGTAGTCGTGCTCGCGAACATGGCTTTATGAAGCGAATGGCCACAAAAGCCGGCCAAAGTGTTTTACGCCGACGCCGACTTAAGGGCCGTAAATCTATAAGCGCCTAACAAATATAGCGCCCATTTTTTGTATGATTCTTGCAACACACCGTTTTCATGGCCACAATTCTCTAAATTTTGTATATAGGCATGGTAAAACGGTTCGATCGGGCCAGATAAGTTTAAAATTTTGTGAAAATCCAAAACGTCAAACATATCGCTCTGCCGTAGTGGTAAGTAAAAAAGTTCACAAATCAGCCGTTGTTAGAAATCGTATTCGTCGGCGTATTTATGAAATCATTCGGTTAAATCAAGCAAAAATAACAAAACCATACGACTTGGTGTTTACAGTTTTTTCCGATCAACTTGCAATTGCCCCGCACCAAGAATTATTATCTACCGTACAAAGCGCCCTTAAATCGGCCAAAATAGTTAAATAATTATTTTACCCCTGTATAACACCGAATATGTGATATTATAAGTTCACAATCTACAGGAGTTTTTATGTTATTTGCATCGTTGTTTAGTGATGTTGTTGTACAGCCAATCTTTAATCTTTTAGTTTTAATATATGCACTTATACCTGGTCACAATTTTGGACTAGCGATAATTATATTCACAATTGTAGTGCGTTGGTTGATGTGGCCGCTAGTCAAAAAACAACTTCATCAAACCAAA
>JBBTTS010000073.1:0-1178 GCA_038064135.1 Patescibacteria group bacterium
AAGCATTACGAGAATTCTTGAAAAATCTTCAAATACTGGAATGGTCTTTGTAGGAGAAAAATTAGGAAATTCAAAACTAATGATCCAAGAGCTCGAAAAAGCCACTGAGCTAGAGCCAAATACCGAAAGTCATACACTGTTAGCTAAGGGCTATGAGAGTTTAGGTATGCAGGCCGAAGCTGATGTTGTGCAAGACAAGCTAAAAAAACTCATTGTGCCAACCAGAAAATCCAAACGCGTTTTACGACCAAAGCGGGTTGTTATTTAACCCCTGTTTTGCTACACTTTCAGTTGTTCTTTGGCATTGATACAAAACACAAGGTAGGTTGGCATACTGTTATGAAACCGTGTTTACAGTGTAAAGAAAGTACAAAACGAACCGAGGCTATATATTGCTCAAACAAATGTCAGTTAGATTTTCAGTATGAACAATACATACAAAAATGGAAATCTGGTGAGCTGAGTGGTAGTAGAGGAATTCAAGCCAAAAATATATCTAAGCATTTACGTAGATATTTGCTTGAAAAGTACGATCACAAATGTGTTATATGTAGATGGAGTGAGAAAAACGTCTACACAGACGCCGTTCCTCTTGAGGTAGATCACATAGATGGTAGCTCGGAGAATAATCAAGAAGACAATCTTCGAATTATCTGCCCTAACTGCCATGCCCTTACGTCCAACTTTCGGAATCTGAACAAAGGCAAAGGGATAAATATATTAAAGTCACAATGTAAATTGTGCCACCTTAGCTCAGTGGCTAGAGCAACACTTTTGTAAAGTGAAGGTCGTCGGTTCGAATCCGACAGGTGGCTCCAAGTACAAGCAGGGTTAGTGAAGCGGTCAAACACAACAGACTGTAAATCTGTCGGCTTATGCCTTCGTAGGTTCGAATCCTACACCCTGCACCATTCTTGACAAATTGCCTCTTCGGAGGCTTTTTTCATCTGTTCAGGCATGGTTCTAACCTTTTCTAATTCGTCTCGTAGGCGTTTTGCAACGTTTCTGACGGGTATAAGCCAGCCGTTAGAGGTGATCTCTAGCTTTCCGTTCATGAGGACGGGGTTCTGACCAATCGCAAGCAGTATATCCTTCTTATTTCCCAAATCTCCGCTAACAAACTTTGTCAGGCTACCTTTAATATGAACACATTGTCTCGACTTTTAAGGCGGTACAAT
>JBBTTS010000074.1:0-15754 GCA_038064135.1 Patescibacteria group bacterium
CAAAACCAATTCAATTGAACGAGACAAGTTGTTCGTTAAAATGGTAGCTTGACATCAGGAGCTAAGGCTATAGCTGTAGGCGATTTAGGAAGAATGATGGTCATTGACTCGAGCGATACGGTTTGGTACAAAGATAAACAAGGTGCTAACTGGTCACAAATTGCCACCTCAATTAAATCCATTGCTGTGGGTGGTAACGGTAGGATGATGGTCATAAATTCAGCGGATAATGCATATTACATGGATAGCGTAGCTGCTGGTTGGCAATCCGCGGCTAATGGCATCAAAGCAATTGCGGTGGGAAGGTATGGCAGAATGATGGTAATTAATTCCGCTGACAATGCATACGCAGCCGATAGCCCAACCGCCTGGACGCAATTAACTACAGGTGGTGGCATCACAGCAATTGCGATTGGAGGCAAAGAACGAATGATGGTAATTAACTCATCTAACAATGCCTACATAAAAGAGACAATGGGAGGGGCTTGGAATTTGACCGTTACTGGCGCTCAAAAGATCGGTGTTAGTGCTGCAGGTAGCATGATGGTTATTGATTCAAACGGAGCCGCTTACTTTAAGTATAATCCTGCTGACGGATGGTCGTCGCAAACAAGTAACGGTGGCGCCGCTCAAATAGGTATTAACAAAGGTTAGTGATGAAGTCAGTTGATAAGATTATTGTCTCAGGCTAAGCAAGTATATAATTTAATACAGCAAAGGAGTGAATATGGAAAAACTTGATAAAAATGATAAGGGATTCGGAGCTTTGCCAATACTGCTAGTGGTGCTAGTTGTTGGTATCGTTGGCATCACAGGATGGTATGCAGTTGCTCATAAGAAAAATACTCAAAACAATGCTGTCACAACTCAATCCCCAACTAGCGAAACTGCCACACCAGCACAGGGCGCACCAGATCAAGCTAACCCCATATCTTTTGAGATAAAAGAATGGGGAGTTAAGGCAACACAGCCAAGTGGCGTTAATTTAAAATACACCATCAATGGCAAGACCGCTTACTTTACTTCAGACCAATTAGTAGCAGCCGATAGTAACCCACAATGTGGCATAGGCCCCTTCAGCGATGGTGCTGGCGGAACGCTATATTATGCTGGAGGTGGAAGTATAATGCGATTCGCTCCAACTGATAAAATACCACCGTCATTAGCTGATAATGATACCACAACCGCCGAGGCGTACGCTGCACAAGACAACAATAAGTCCAGTACAAGCCACGTAGGAAACTATTACTATGTATATGTTAAACCCCAGAGTTTTTGTAGTGAGAACCAAAATACAGTCAAGATACAACAACAGACCCAAGACGCAGTTAAAGGCCTCCTGCAATCACTACAAGCAATATAAAAAGGTAGTCTCGTTGCATCTCAGCACATATCTTCTTTTTTTGTAGATTTAACAAAATATTCTACTGCGAAATAGGATTTTGCTTTGAATTTAGGGTATGATCCTAGTTCCACCTCACCCACTTGAGGCTATTGCTAGTATACTTTTTCGAAACCAATAACTATTTGCCACATAGCTATTAGCTCTTGCTTTATTTGCTTCCAAGTAATCATATCCAAGCCTACCAAGAAAAGAGTCCTAGCTTGTCTAGGGCTTTTTTCTTGGTACTGAGTCCAGATTCGGCTCGGCGACTCGACAGCTTTAGCTGACGATAGTCGCATGTTTCGGTGTAGCGACGAAGCAAGAAACAAGCACGAAGTATTTGTTTCAAATGAGGAAGCGGAAAAGGACGAAGTCCGCTGTCCGGCCCCATTTTGTGGCCTCGAAATTTCTTGATAGAAAACTTGTTTTCATCAGAAAGTTTCCTTGCGAAAAGCCAATGGCTTATCTCACCCCGCTACCAAGTGAAATTAGGACCCGAATTAACAAAAGGTTTAGTTATATGCTGCAAAAACGCTATTTATGTCGCCTGTTGTGAGCGTATTCTTTTTGACCTCTTGTGGACTACCAAATCCGTACATAGTATTTTCGGTGTTTCCAACAGCATAAACATCTTCTAACCCCAACCAATGTCCCAGCTCGTGTGTCATGATGTTTTCAGCATCGTAGCTGCCCGAATACGCACAATTTGCTTGGTTTGACCAACGCCAGTTAAACGATTTGTTAAATATAGTATCCACGTCAACAACCACACCAGTTAAGGTGTTATAGCGAATGTAAGTTACGGCAAGCGCCGAGCCAGAAGTTCTACCCCAAGCAATAATATTTTGCCCATCCCCTGCTTGCCTACTTGTTGCAGTATCGCTACCTCGAGTAAACTGAACTTGATTATTTGCACCTATTTGCCAGTCATCAAACCCATTTGCCGCAATTTGAGCCAAATTTGCTCCGCCTACACCAGATGGCACGCTCGAAGGATTTAATTTATAAGTAACGTAGGTAAACGCCATCCGCGTGCAGGGATCGGTGATGCCGAATCCGAATCGCTCAGCCCGCAAACAAGCGTTGGTGCAGTACCACCAGGTTTAGCAGGATTATTTGACTTAACTTTATGTACAATTACGCGGACTTTGATATGTAAGCTTCCACGCTGGCTATAAAGCCCATCTACGTCTGGAATATCCTCTATTAAACCAGCGGCAAGCACCCCAGCCGGATGAAATACAATAGAAAAAAGTGCCACCCAGCCAGTGAACAAAAGTTTTTTTTGGATTTTAAACATAGCATTTACCTCGTTTACTAATTTAATTGTAACATCCCCGCTAAACAGACTAAATAATAAGATTAGTCACCCAGGGCAAGCATTGAATCGATGTGTTTGCGAAGAATTCTTCTGGGTCTACAAAAGGTAATTAAGCTATCGTAGATTTCTGTGCCAACCCCAACCACTTACCTTTGGTTCTTATGTTTAAAAAATAGACAATTGTTACTAAAAAGGTAATATAGGGATATATAACACAAGGAGGTATTAATGTTTAACTTTAATTCGTTGCTCATATCGTCAGAAAACCCAAAACCGCTAGTTGAATTTTATAGCATGGTGGTTCAGAGCAAACCTGTATGGGAGAATGCCGGCTTTAATGGCTTCAAACTGGGAAATGGGTTTATCGTCATCGGCCCACACGACGGAGTACACGGCCAAAATCCCTCCCCCGAACATATTATTTTTGGGATGGAGACCACCGACGTACCAAAAGAATTCGAGCGCATCAAAGCAACGGGAGCAAAAGTAATAGCCGAACCCTACCATCCCTCGCCAAATCCCGAGATGTGGATGGCAACATTTGCCGATCCAGACGGCAATTTCTTTCAACTAAGTACACTCAGTTTTTGGTCGTACAATCCAGTGATAGTCGTAAATGAAAAATAGCTAGTTTCTGCCATCTACTTACCGAATTATTTCTACTTTTAACAGATTTATTACAAACTGATTAGAGGACGGACCTCCAGAAACCTATTGATCGAGGCCGAGGATGGCATCGATGTGCGAGTTTCGGCGAGGGCGTTGAGTGATGCGTGAACAATTTAGTGTAGGTTCGACCTCACTACTCGCCGCCAAACCACCAAGTTCGGCATCGAGTCTATGCAAAAAGTCATCTACAACCGATCCTACTTCGTGGACGTGGTTCAAGTGTTCTCGCGCTTCGGGCGTGCCTGGTTGTTCTAAAACTATTTCTTGTAGTGTCCGCATGGTGTTTGTCTTAAATTTATTTACACTTCTATTTTACTCTCGCTTGTCAAGAACGGCTAGTCAGGTAAGTTGCGCAAGCGAAATTTTTGGACGGCCAATATAAACCAGGCCGCCGAGGCTGGAATTGCCGTTGCCACCGAATACCATAAATCCAAGGTAAAAAAGCAAAAAACAATAACCGTTACCAAAACGCAATTCATTATGCTGGTAGCTAAAGCTGGTTTATGTTTACTTAAAATACTTGGTAGCATGGTAAAAAAGAACAAAAGCTGACAGGCTGCAATTACTTTGTCTTGCCACATATTTAGTAAAATTTTATCACGTTTATAAAGCGAGATTAGGTAATCAATGTTATTAAGTGCATACTAAAGTTACCTAGGCCACATCAACACTAAATTTCTTGCAGGGAGCAGACGAAAAGATTGTTGTTGGACTAATTAGTCAACAATAATTGAAAGGACACTAAAATGTCTGTATTTACTGTGAATAGCGAAGATAAGGCTCCTGATACAAAACCAGCCAATCCATCGCAGCCAGCACAACCTGCTAGCAAATAGGTTTAAAAACCTCAAAAAGCCCGGATCAATTTAATAAATGCTGGGCTTTTTGTATTCTGATGTTACTTTCGGAAGAAAAATTCCATCCAAGCTTCGAAATTACGCTCAAGATTAATTTCTAAATTAGAGGTTGTATACTAAGTCTATGAAAATTAACATGGTTTTTAACTATCAAAAAATCTTAATAATTATTTTATTAATTTTTTTTAGCTCCTTAGTTATTAACGAATGGCGGAGATCTCAAAATTCACCTCAGAAATTCTACCAAAGCAATCAAAATAAAATTAAGTCCAAATCGCAAAATGCAATAGAAAGATCAAATATGGCTTTCACTCAGATATTAACTAACTCTGACTTTATCAAATTAAGTCCTTTAAATATTTCAGGAACTCAAAATAAATGTACGGCAGATGAGCAATGGAGTCATCACAATATATTTTCAGATCCGTTTGCGATTTCAAAAAAGCTTAGCAAGTCAATGTATTGTGATTTTGTAAAAACGCATTATTATGTCTGGAAAGGCACAACAAAAGAGCTTGGATATTTAATTGAGAAAAATGTTAAAAATTTACAAAAGGGACAAAGTTTTCCAGAAGATAATAAATACTTAAAAGCAGGAGTAATTGAAACTGTTATCGGAATTAATCCTCATATTTATTTTGCATTCGGGGGAAAAAGTGACTCGTTTCTCTATAAAACCGAACTAAATTTTAGCTATGGCAAGCGAGAAACAGCAACTTTTAACTTAAGTGAAAATACATTGCCATTTTATAACGAAATATCAAAATTATCAGATTCTGATATTATTGTCCAAATACTAACACATGAAGTTTACTTTACACTTTACGAATAATTTTGAGCTAAATATTTAATTACTTTCGGAAGAAAAATTCCATCCAAGCTTCGAAATTACGCTGATATAGCGGTTTGTCGGTTTCGGCCGTCTGATTTTCTGCTGGTTTTTCGGCCGGTGATGGTGCATAACGCAGCGCCACGCTTTTAGGTACTAAAACTAATTTTTCACCCGGAGCTGCTAGGCCGAATTGCCGCCTTGCTGTTAGCTCCAGATATTGATCAGTTTTTAGATATTCGTTACGAAGTTTTAATGTTTGATTTTCTAGATCTGTAACTTCGTTCTGTCGCTGTAAACGAACTACTTTTTTTTGTAAATCGTAGTTAGATTGGATCACGTTTACGGTGCTCCATGAAACCAAAAAAACTAATCCAGTAAAAACCAACAAGCCCACAACTCGGATATCGCGTAACTGTACAAATAAAGGATGCTTGGTAAAATTTTTGATTTTTTGTAACATGACTCTTTAATTGTACAACATTTTAGCAAGCAATCTGGTATAATCTCATCTGTTACTGATGCTAGTATCGAACTTTTCAAACTAAATTTCTAAACCAAGGAGCGGCTTCGCCAATTCGACTGTTTAGAAATTTGAGAGGAGACGGTTTATTTGGGTAGGAGTTTTTGCCGAGCAAACTTGTTTTGTCAGCAAATAGGCTACCTAAATATCACACGTCGACGAGGGGGTGTAGCTCATCGGTTAGAGCAGGACGCTCATAACGTCTTGGTAGTAGGTTCGATTCCTACCACCCCCACCACACAAAGGCCCCGTTTATGACGGGGTTTTTGTGTGGTTAGGCTTAGCAGAATTGACCCTAAAAATTATTAAATATTATGCGGCAAGGGCGTGGTTTCTACCATTTGGAGAATAAGTAGTGAGTGCTTCTTTGATCTGTGTTAAAACCAAACCACCCATGGAGCGGGATACGTTGCTGCCCCAAGCGTGGTCGCCATGTTCGACTACCGAAGTATGAATGCTAGGATCATGTGCCAAAAAATCTTCTAATACATCCGGGCAACAAAGTGGATCTTCGTAGCCAAACGCAAAGTCAATTATGGCTTCAGGCATCTGCCGATGAATCGATTGAACTCTTTGCAGCAATTCACCCTTACTAAATGCCCGCCATAAACTCAAATTTGTAGGTCGCCAAACTACATTGGCAATATTTTTGGCTTTATCTTTGGCCTTATCAGCGAAAGTGGTAAGTCCTTTTGGTTGTAAATTTTTTAATCCACTACTAAGTAAATGTTCGTTCATGTGTTCACCTGCGTGAGCAAAATTATCTAAAATAGCCCACATTGGTTGCGGTTTAACTCCTGGCGGGTTTGATATAAAGCCAGCTAAGACTTGCCTGTAAGAATTTAGGCTTTTCATAATTTCGGGGGTCAAAAACGCAGACATCGAATAACCCACAGATATGACTTTTTGTGATTGAGGAAGTTGCCGCGCAACTAACTCTGAGATCAAATTGGCCACCGGCGCAATGTCGCCGTTAGCTAGCCGCCAATGTTGGCTTGGCGACAGGGGAATATTGGCACTCATGCAGGCACTGGCAATTTGCACCACTTGAGGTGTAGCACCATCTGAACCAACAACACCACTGGCTTCTAAGCTTGCTCGTAAAAATTGACCTCGAAAAAGCTTGTCGGGCTCTAGGCTTGTGGCGAACGGATTCTGCATTAAAATTAGCACTTCGGCTGGCTGACCAAAAACCGCATAACTGAGGCCGTTTGGTGCGCGTTTTACCTCTGGCTGTGCGTCATAAATAGCCCGTACTCCAACCTTTTCAGCTTGTCGATTATAATTGTCGATTACGCTTTGAATTACATCATTGGGCTGGCAATCAGGAAAAAATTCAAAATTTTCTGGTAGACGATGATCGACAAAGCTTTGAGCTACTTCTAACTCACCTTCAAATGGCGATGCTAAGACAGTAGTCATTATTTTCTTTCTTTTTGTTTTTTTAACGTAACTTTATAATACCATAAGTGTCAAGCTATAGCAAAAACTACCCCTGTCGGGCAGATTTTAAGGCGTCGCTCCGCCATAAAAGTTCGTTAATTTGTTCTTTTGGATCACCCCAAATTAAATCCGATCGAATATCACCTGCATCATCAAACATTTCCCACAGCAAACGGATTGCCACCTGCGGCCGAATATCAGCCATATAAAGTTCACCTGCAATAGCACGCAAATGTTCCGCAGCACGAACGCCGCCCATACTACCATAACTAACTAAAGCTACCGGTTTTCGTTGCCACTCTTTGTTTAGGTAGGATATCGCGTTTGTTAGGCTGGCAGGAGCAGAATGATTATACTCAGGAGTTACCCAAACAAAGGCATCAAAGCTATCAATTTTTTCACTCCATTTTTTGGTGCGATCAAGACTATATTGTCCGCTACTCGCTGGTGACGGTTCGTTTAAAAACGGTAAATTTTCAGATAATAAATCAATAATTTCTAGCTGTGCGTCTTTAACGTTGGCTAACTTGTTTACGTACCACTCGGCAACTTTATCGCCAACTCTGCTTGGACGAGTACTACCAATGATTACGGCGATTTTATGGATCATTTTTAGTCCTTTCTTAATATTTTTGTCAGAGTAGGGGGTAGATTTTTATTACTAGATAAATTTTTTAACAAATTCTATTAAAAATCATTTAAACCCTCACTCGCTATACATTGTATAGTAACTCACTATATATTGTAAAGTGACTAATTTAATGTAAAATGTTATCCAGAGGCACAACTTACGAACAACCACTATGGTGTAAACTAATTATTATGAGCTTCGCAACCAAGAAAGCCCCCTGTACTGGCATAGAAAATCGCCCTGGTTGCATGCAAGCTGCCTTAGAAATATTAGGTGATAAGTGGTCGCCGTTGCTTATTGGTCAACTTGTAAAAAATGGAAAAACATTTGGCGAACTAGAACTCGCATTGGCCGGTATTAGCCCTCGTACGCTGAGTGCTCGCATCGATAAGTTAGAATCCGAAAAAGTAGTCAGCAAGCATCTGTATTGTCCGCACCCTCCAAGATTTAGATATACTCTCACCCCTAAAGGTATGGAGCTGCAAGCTATTTTGGTGAAGATGGCCGTCTGGGGCGATCGCTATAGTTAAATTAAGCTCAAAAGTTCGTCGAATGATTTTGTTTCCATAAGCTGTTCACGAAATTCTTTTGCGCCGTCAAAACCATTTATATAAACTTTGCAGAATTTATTTAGAGTATGGAGTTTTCGCTCCTCATTTTTCCAGGTATCGACAAATAACTGAACATGCTTTCGGTAAAGTTCAATTTTTTGCTGTTTTGTCATACTTTTCCAGGGTGATTTCTTGGCAAAGATGTAAGGGTCATGGAACACACCGCGACCAATCATCACGCCATCTAGCTTGTGCTTTTTGGCCAATTCTTCACCCTCTGCTCGACTCAATACATCTCCGTTACCAACAAGTAAAGTATTGGGGGCAAGGGAGTCGCGTAGTGCTCGAATTCGATCAACTGCATCCCAATGTACTGGAACTTTACTCATTTCTTTGGCTGTTCGGCCATGGATAGTTAACATGTTAAGTTTTTTATCTAGTAAAAACTCGTGCCATGTAAAATCAATTTCGCGCAGCCCCAGCCTTGTCTTGACAGAGAGGGGTAGGGTACCTGCCCCTTCCCTGGTGGCTTGAATTATATCCCCTACTAATTGGCGATTGTTTATCATGCCAATACATGCGCCGCTGCTAGCCACCGCTGGGCAGCCAAAATTTAGGTCGATGCCTACAGCCCTAGCACCTTTGGCACTGCCGGCTTCGGCCAAAATTGATCCATCGGCAATTTGTTTTGTAGTTTTATAAAAATTTTCAGGGTTCTTACCCCAAATTTGATAAACCAAGTTAGGTTCCTTTACTCCTTGGCGAAGTTTGAAAAGTAGTTTTTCCCTGCCCTTGCTTTGCAGACCATCAACGTTAACGAATTCAGTCATAAAAAGATCAGGAGCCGTAGTTCCAGCAATAATCTGACGAAAAACCGTGTCAGTAACATCATCCATTGGTGCCATTGCAAAAAAGGGTTTAGGCAGCTTCGGGATCATTTCTAAGTAATAAAGTCTGACGCTCTATTTCCTGTTGTACTCCAATTTGAGCTTCTAGTGTTGCTATAGTTCTACGGTCACCAAGTACACTTGGTTTTAGCATAAATTTAAACCTTTTTGTCCAATAATCGTCTCTTTTAGCTTGTTCTCTGCGAACTAATCGAAGCACATCTGGATTATTACGAAGTAAATCAATATTTTTGAAGGCTATTTCACCTAAGACAATAAGCTTAGTACCGATTTCAACATTTGACGGCTGATTTTCTAGGCCTTTATATTTCTGAGGTAGCAGGCAAAAACCCATGTCGTGAATCGCATCAGCGGAGAGTGCTGCTGCATGTTCGTCAATTTCTTTACCTCGCAGACTCTGAGATTGAATGGTTCTCAAGGAGGCTCGCCATAATTGAGCAACCAACATATTTGTTAGAGTTTCGCGTTCTAGCCTGTCGGCAATGTGTTGTGTCTGGCGACGCATATCACTACGTCATTCTTCTAGAAGTTTATCAGCTAAAGGCGTTCGACTTAACTTTGCATTGGCTGCCGTCACGTATCGCGTGACCGATTCCGAATTTGGTTGCACCCTATATCCGACTGTAAATTGATCAAACAACGGTGAATTATACGTATCAAGCTGCCGACCAAGCAAATGAAGAGATTGCGGATCAATGTTTGAGTCAAAATCCAATTCCAAGCCATCCATATACAGCGGTCGGCTACGACCTCGAATTTGCATATTCGAACTTACAGCCAATTCGCCAAGGCGATCGGCACGCCTTTCCTCTCTGGCTTCAGGAGATAGTAGCAATACTTGTTCTAGTTCAGGGTCTGGTCTTATCATAATGTATAAATTATACCGACTTTTTCAAATCAGTTGAAAACGGGGATTAATTATTATCGAGGATTTGGAGGATTGGCTTTATCAAGGGTTTCTCTTACGGCCGACATACCAATTTCTGCCGCGTTTCTGTGTTCTGAGTTTGGCCAATGTGGATTTTCTGGGATTATGGAATCTGAATATTTAATTCCGTGATCTGGGATTTTATCACCGGTATTTTTTAAATAAATTGGGCTATTTACCCCATTGTATGCTGGTAATACTTCGCCGTCTACTTCTTTAGCATTCAATAACATATTTTTATTATACCACGCTTGTAGTTAATTTACAACTATTCCCAGCGAAAAACTTTGAATGACACTACATAAATAATCACTGTCCAGGCGCCGATAATTATAAGTTGCGGACCAAGTTCGAGTAATGTCTTGCCTTCGGTCAAAATTAATCTAAGTCCATCTACAACTGGGGTAAGCGGGATAAACACGGTGATTTTTTGAAGCATTTCTGGCATTAAGAACGTTGGGAAAAATACACCACTCAAAAACATCATCGGAAAACTTATTAGGTTTGAAAGTGGTGCTGCTTGGTTGGCGTCCCGTGCCCAACCAGCAATAGCCATGCCAAAACCGAATAAACACGTAGTGGCAATTACCGTAAATAACAAAAACGACAAATAATCTCCGCGCATATTAAAGTCAAACACTATAAGTCCAACTATAAACATCAATACTACTGTTAGAATTCCGATAAAAATCCTATTCATGGCTGTTGCTAAGATGAGTTGCCACGGTCGAATTGGTGCCACTTGCATGCGGCGCAGCGAGCCAGTCTTTTTGTCAGATGTAAAGCCTTCGCTCATGCTGAAAATTGCCATGGAAAGCAGCGAAAAACCGATAAGCCCCGCAAAGGTGTAGTCGAAACGGGTGAGATTGGCAGTTTGTATAGGTTTAGCTTCTAGTGTAAAAGGTGGCGATACTTTTATAAATTGACTATTTACACCTTCAAGTACGACATCCAGTACTGCCTGCAGCGTACTTGCCAATGTTTCATCACCTTGGTCATAATACGTTAACACTTTTCCGGTTGGAGTGTTGTCGACAACTTGCCCAAATTCTACCGGTAACTCGATGATGCCATCAAGCTCACCACGTCCTAATTTTTCCTTGGCTGTGTCAAAATCAACACTTTCTTGCACCTTAAATACTTCACCTTTTTTAAAATCCTCAACAAACTGTTTAGAAAAACCGGTTTGAGACTTGTTGATAAGTGCTACGCTAAATGATGGGCCGCTATTTTTGCCAAAAATGTTACCAAAAACAAACAAAAAGATAAGCGGAAACAAAAATGTAAAAAATAATGCTGTTTTGTCACGGAAAAATCGTTTCGTAAAGGCTTTCGCCATGCTCCAAACAGTTTTGAGATCGTTAATAATCATTCCCGAAGATCCTTGCCAGTAAGTTCGATAAAAACGTCTTCCAGATCGGCTTTTTGCACTTCGACTTTCTTTTTGAATCCTTTATTAAGTAATTCCGTTATAAGATTATCGGGCGTATCGAGCGCAATAATTTTGCCGTTATCCATTATTGCTACACGGTCGCATAGCAGTTGAGCCTCTTCCATATAATGAGTTGTTAACACCACCGTAATCCCCTGTTTTTGTATATTTTGTATTAATTCCCATAAATTTCGTCTTGATTGAGGATCGAGCCCAGTTGTCGGCTCATCTAAAAACAGTACTTTGGGCTTGTTAACTAAAGCCGAGGCCACACTAAAACGCTGCCGCTGGCCACCAGACAGTGTATTGACCTCACTTTTAGCACGGTCAGCCAGGTTTACTTGTTCTAATAAATGGTTCGGATGAACTTTTTGATGGTACATCCCCCCAAACATATGTAGCAACTCTTTTAGTGTAAGATGATCAAAAAAACTGGTACTTTGAAGTTGCACGCCGATAGCTTGTTTGATTTTATGAGGATTTGAGGCAACATCGATACCTGCCAATGTTACCGAACCACCATCAATAGGACGAAGCGCTTCTATCATTTCAAGAGTAGTGGTTTTACCGGCGCCATTTGGTCCCAAAATACCAAAAACTTCGCCTTCATGGACGTCAAAACTCACGTCGTTAACTACAGTTTTAGTACCGTATCTCTTTTTGAGATTTTTTACTTTGACGATCGCATCAGACATAGAATGTTATTACTATATCAAAACGTCGATAGTAATAAAAAACCGCCCTGACAGAACGCCGGACGGCTTTTTCGCAATAAGTTATACTACCTGTCGCGCTTTACTGTAAGAAAACCATTTCGTGGGTTTTCGTTAACGCTCATACCACTTGGAAGGTCGCAACCTTCTGGGCGTTGATCTTTACTAAAGTAGTAAATAGTTTGCTGTTTGCCACCTCGAAGTGTTACTGCCTTTGAATTTAGGTAATATGTCACCCCTTTTGAATTTGTGTGCTTGTAGCCTGCCATTGCTTCAATATCTCCCTCTCTTGTAATTAGTAATGGTACTCCTACCATACCCCGTAGGGTTTAATCTTGTCAACCCCGTGACTGGTAATTAATAATTCTTTGGATAGTATTTGATTTGGTTTACCTTTAATTAAGTTAAACCAAAGGCTTGCGAATAAACATGCTTATGCATTACACTAGATGGGTAAATGTAAATTTCTAACACGTAAAGAGGTGGTTACTATATATGGAATGGATGAATCGCGGTAATCGCGCACCACAACAAACAACAGCAGGCGGGCCAGCGGTACACGCCCCACATGGTCGAAAAGGTTCTAGCAACCCAATTATCAAAATTATAACCGTAGGTCTTTTATTTTCCGCAACGGCTTTGATAGTTGCGCTTTGTGCATATTTGGTACTGGGCGGAGGAAATGCATCAAACGAAAAGAAATTTGTCGACTCTAGCAAAATGCAGGCAGTCTTCTTAAATGGTGGCCAAGTTTACTTCGGTAAACTAAAAGATTTGAATAAAAACTATCTAAGAGTTTCCGACATTTATTATTTACGAGTTAATCAGCAAGTACAGCCAAACCAACAAAACAACGGTCAGGCGCAACAAAACGACATTTCGCTAGTAAAATTAGGCTGTGAGCTTCATGGCCCGCAAGATGAAATGCTAATTAATCGCGAACAAGTCATCTTTTGGGAAAACCTAAAAGACGACGGTCAAGTAGCAGTTGCCGTTAAGAAATACATCTCTGAAAATCCAAATGGCCAACAATGTGCTACTAACAATAATAATCAGAATAATCCAGCAACAGGTAACACCAACCAAAACACAAACACCAATACGAATACCAACAACCGATAATTTAACTCGGTTGAAGGGTGATAAATACGACCCCAAAAATCTTTAGGGTCGTATTTTTTTAAGCATGTTGCGACAGATAGTTTTTTAGCCAAATTTGTAGACTTAATCTGACTGTAAATAATATTGTAAATAACACTCCGAAAACTATACTCCAGCCCGCTAAATCTGGTGACCAACTAGGACTAACAAAGTCAAACTTATAAAGTGCGTCTGAAATTGGTTGCTCGCTAACGCCATTCTTGCTTACATAATCTGTAATGCATGGAATTCGGCCACTTCCGCTTAGGCCAACTGGAAACAAACGCTCACACTCTTTTTGGGCATCGTTATAAATTTTAGTATTTGCCTTTGAAACACGGTCTTTTTCAGCAGATACAAGGCGTTCGTAACTGTATTTTAGCTGTATGGGCGGACGAATTGTGCCACCAGCCGACAAGTCGGTATTCATATGCGAATACATGTATTTTCGCAGCTTGTTTAGTGCCGAATTTACGTCACCGTTTTGTTTATCAACAGCCAATAAATCTGCTCTGAGACGTACTGACGTTAGATTATTATCCCTAAGAGCCACTAACGCCATTGCGAAACAAATTATTGCTGCAATCAAAAAATACCAGGCAGAAAACAACTGAAGCTTTTTATACCAGTGATTAACATGGTGTTTGTTCATGATTTTCTAGCATTTAAAGCCATAAATTTTTCGGTTGATATGAGTACGGATGAAACAGCTGCAAGCATAAACCCAACAACGAAAAGAGTGCCTAGCTGTAAGTTTGCCGCAACCAATGCCAGCCCCCACCAGACAGCAGCCTTAACCATAGATGCCGAACATTCCATTGTCGACAAATATACAATGCGGTACCCAGGCAGATCATCGGCAGCGTCATACATTCCCTTTAAATAAGGCATTCTATAGCCTGGCGTTACAGCTTCATTGGCCATATTAACCGCAAATGCACCGCCAAAATTACTAACAAATGGTCTAATTAAGTGCAAAATAGCATTCAGCCATGCATTATATCGTAGTACACTTTGCCCCTCGCGGCGATCTATTTTTCGGCCAACAATTCTTGCCGAGACAATCGAAATCATAAATGAAACCGATAAAATTACTCCAAATTGCACATAACTGCGTGTTCCAACTAGTACTGTAGCCGCCAAAAACAACGGCCAAAGTAACATGGAAAGCGTATTTTCAAGACCAAAAGCTACGTGCGAGCTAAAATCTCGCTTTAACTTACTAACATCTAGAGATGCAAACGAAAGCTTTTGATGAATACGAACCGGTTCGGCAGACTGAAATAGGGGTATGAGGCCCAACAAAAGCACACCGCCGGCAACCAAAAACAAATATTGGCCACCAAATAAACTTGCTATTAATCCGCCTACTACCGGCCCTAACAGCGATCCGACTCGCTCCATAATGTTTACATAACTCAGCTCTTTACCGCCATGCTCAGAATGTTTCACCTTAGAAAAATCAACATGAAAAGGTACGAAAAAGAAAGTTGCCGATGCACCCCATAGTAACCCAAGCAGCCACAGTGGGAGTGCTGCGTAACTTAATAGCACAAAACTAATCGTTGATAAAATCTGAAAAACATAGCCAATTAGCATAGTGTGCTTGGGGCCGATGGCGGCTATTACGTAAGCAGCTGTAATATCTAAAATTATTCTGTAGCTGAAAAACCAGGCTACTAATACACACACATCTAATGGTGAATAACCTAATAACAGCATGTAAAGCGGCACAAATAATCCCGTCATGCTGATCGCAAGGCCGCGTAACATAACGGCAACGTACAGCTCGCTTAGTTCGTCAAAACCCACATCTCTCCAGAAGTGGCGGTGTTTAAGGGCTTTGGTAATAGCTTTTTTTAACATAACGTTTATGTTTTATATCTTAGCAAAAATGTACCATAATGGTGGTATGCATGTTTACTTTAGTGGTATCGGCGGAGCCGGTATTGGCCCATTAGCTATGATTGCCAAACAGGCCGGCTACGATGTTTCGGGGTCCGATAAGCAAAATTCATCTTATATTGAATTACTTCATAAACAAGGTGTCAAAGAAATTAAAACAGATGTCCAGGATGCATCGCATATACAAGAAGTGCACACCCAAACACCCATCGACTGGTTTGTGTATTCATCGGCAGTAATTAAAGAAAATCCAAATCATCCGGAAATCGAATTTTGTCGAAACCAAAATATCAAAACTACTAAACGTGACGAATTTATTAACCAAATTATCTCCGATAAAAACCTCAAAATGATTGCTATTGCTGGCACGCACGGAAAAACCACTACCACCGCAATGGCAATTTGGTTATTCAAACAACTAGGTATACCTATTAGTTATTCGGTTGGCGCCAAGCTGAGTTTTGGTGAGCCAGGCGAATTTGTATCTGGATCAGAATATTTTGTCTATGAAGCTGATGAA
>JBBTTS010000075.1:0-5990 GCA_038064135.1 Patescibacteria group bacterium
AAATCGAAATATTTATTGGTGGTACGAACTACACAACCAGCGCCAATATTTGGCTGTAAACCCACCTGAAGTAGCACGAACGGGTGAATTTCTTGCCTAAGCCATGCGACCAGTTTTTGGGTAAAATTAGGTGAAGGATCAGCGCTAAAGCTCATGTGCATAACTGGTGCTTCTTGGTAGACGGTTTTCAAAAATTGCCTTAGTTGGTTACGGTCATCGTTGGTCAGCAAATTAAGTTTGTTAATCTCGATCGCTTGGTCAAGCAATCGCGAGGTTTTGGGCATTTTGGCTTGCGCAGTGCCAGGTTCGCGAATTGCCGCCTGTTCCAAAAAATCTGTCAGACCTTCGACTTCGCGAAGTAAACGACCCAAATCAACCCGACCGACTACAGCCACAGGTAACGAGATTGATCGTGGTTTCTGGCTATGCTCCATCTGTTATATCCCGTACAATTGCCTCCTTGTTAGTCTCAAGATCGGCAAGAATATATTCCAGTTGGTCGTTTAGATCTATTTGGTCGCCAATAGCTGCTAACACGTAGTGGTTTACGATGTCGGCCATGTTGTCTTCGAATCGCTTAACGACACGTTGTTTCTCGGTGGCGATTTCTTGGGCAAGTTGTTGACTCATGGCCTGGCGCTGTTGCTCAATCGCCGCTTGGGTTTTAGTTATCGAATCGATGGCCATTTGCTTGGCATCGATGATTGACTGTTCATACTTGGCAAATTCCTCTTGTAGTTTTTCGGTAATTTCTTGCTTCATAAATTCGTTTAGCTGCGAAGTGGTGAGTCGTAGGTCCTGCTGCAAAAACATGGCATTTTCACCGATGATTTTTTCAAAGTGCAGTCGCCCGCGATTTCGCAGCTCTTCACGAAACTCTTCGTTAAAAATATGCTCAACGTCTCGTTCGGCTTGATCGGCAAAGGTGCCTTCTGGGTCTTTCTTAGCCTTGCCGGTTCCAACACTCAAAACCAGCCACAAAAAAGCTGCCGCATTTGCCAGCATCAGTCCAAGTACTAACCCCAGTTGCCACCCGTTCACGATCGCCTAAATTCTCCCACCATTTTGTTAACGCTTATAGCTTTAGTAGTAAATATACTCCAAAAAGGCCCGTAATGAAAATAATTATTGCTGTTAAAATCACCTGAACCATACTGCGAATGATACTTTTTTTAGAAAGAGGGTTCCGACCAATCGATATTAAGCCGCTGCGTACGCCGCTGTACAGTAATGAACCCGAAATTATCGCACTTACCACAAACACCGCCAAACTTACATAAATTCGTTGGGTAGTAACTGGCCGGCCGGCTATTGATTCGGCAGCTTTTTTCAGAAAACTTGGTAAATTTGCCTCTGTAACCTTAAAGATTGGATTTTTACCCACACCAATGTCTAATTTGACTCGACTTATGTCTACTTTGTGAGTTACGTCGTTACTGTCTTTGACTTCGCTCTGGCTTATTATGCTAGATTTACCATCAAAGCTGCTTAATGCCCGGCCTATGACAAATTCACTTTTAGTTGTGGCTTTTGCGCCAATGCCATTCAAAGACGATATTGTTACCCAATCGCCCGCATCGATTGCTCCATTTTGGTCACTTACTAATACTTCATATATACCGTGAGTTGCCACAAATACTTTTTCGCCTTCACTCGAAAGTGTTAGCGCCGCATCGTTGGGGTCTACAATCAATCCGTGCATTTGATCGCCAGAGTCGACGCTGACTGGCTGAACTTTAGTTGGATCTTTTTTATTAATTTGTATGATCATGCCTCGTTGCAGTGGTTCATCGGTACCATAGCCTTGTGTCGCAGCCTGAGAAAATAAACTTCCCTGAACGCTTAACACAAATAAGATCACCAGGCCAACAAGGGCCAGCAAGCGCTGAAGACTAAATAACTGTCGAATTTTTGTCTTGATCATAATTAATTTTATCGACGCTAAACAGTATAACGCTTTTGATTTAGCAATCGCAAGTTGGCCGAAGACCCAAGAGATAATTTTAAATAAGCTAACGTCTAAGTAGGATTTTAAGTTGACCCAAAATGTAAACTATATCGTCAATGGTCGTTTGTTGGCCAAAACTAAAACGTAAGCTAGACTGTGCCTCTTTATCACTTAAGCCAATAGCCGACAGCACGTGCGACGGTTCCTGGCTGCTAGCACTACAGGCCGAGCCGACAGCACACTGAACACCACGCTCGTCCAGCTCCATCATCAACCTTTCGTTATCAACGCCTAAAATCGTGATATGACTTATATGGGGTGATCTGTTTTTCCCGCCGTTGATATAAATTTTTGGTTTAAGCTTCTTTAATCCATCTTCAAACCTCTTTTGAAGCGATTTTAGTCTGACTTGTTCGCTAGTACGGCGTTCCGCAACTAGCTGCAACGCCTTTGCAAGCCCAACTGCCTGAGCGACGTTTTCAGTACCACTACGCAGGCCAAACTCCTGGCCACCACCATCAATAACCGGTGTTAATTTTAATCCAGCACGTACGTAGAGCACGCCGCTTTGTTTAGGACCATATATTTTGCCACCGTTAAGAGTTAATAAGTCCACGCCCAGACGGTGCACCGCAATATCCAAATAAGCCGCCTGGCAAGCATCACTATGTAAAATCAACGGTAAATTGTTGCCTTTTTTCAGCCTTTCTTCGCCGATATGTTGAATTATTTGAGCTATTTCACGAATTTTTTGGATAGTACCTAATTCGTTATTCACTAACATTACGCTTACCAGAACAGTTTTAGAATCGATTTGCTTGGTTAAACTAGCCGGGTTTAAGCTACCGTCAAAGCCAACTTTTGCAATTTTATGGTGGTAATTTTGGGCTGGCTTAATGACAGAATCATGTTCAACAGCCGAAATGACACAATTTGCATCCGGATATTGTCGCATTACACCGTGAACAGCCAAATTATTAGCCTCACTACCGCCGGCTGTAAAAATAATTTCACTTGGCCTTGCTCCAAGTTGTTTAGCTATGATAGAGCGAGCACTTTCCAGCGACTGGCGAGCTGCTTTACCGGCTAAATAAATTGCCGATGGATTATAAAATTGCTCACCAAAAAACGGTTGCATAGCTTTTAAAACCTGTTCGCTCAAAGGTGTAGCAGCAGCGTAGTCGCAGTAAACCGATTTAATTTTACTCATCACAATTTTAGTATAACGACTATTTTTAGGCAATGACGCCGTAAAGTTCCGATTTTACGCGGCCAACATATTCTTGGATAGCTCGGACTAAGTTAGTGGCTTCATTCAGATTAACGGCGTGATACCGACCATTTTGCGATTTAATTATTCGGTCGGGTCGCACATCGTAGCGAGTTGTACGCGATTGCAACGAACCGGTGTTGTCTTTCCACTCTTCGTGCCACACCCAAGTGTGAGTATCCAGGCAAAAGAACTCGCGGCGAACCCCGGCTGGTATTTGGCCAAATAATTGGCCACCAATCTGGGCTTCTCGGCGAATCATGTTGCGGTGCAGCTCAGCACGGGCCTCGTTTTGGCGCTGAGATAAAATTGAGCTATAAAGTTTGCGAATCATAGGCTTTTTAGGCCGCCTCCCAAAAAGCTGCATCGACCGCTTGTTCGGCTAGATAAATTGGGTTGTCAGAAGTTTCGTGACCTACGGCTGCACTCCCAGCGACTGAGTTCAGACGAGCCTGTTTTGCTTTTCGTCCCTCATTAGCAATTTCTTCTGGACTACGTCTTGGGAATAACTCGTCGTTTTGTTGCTGTACGGCTTCAAAGTCCGAATAAGCCCTCAGTGCTTTGAGTGCCTCGAATACACCTATATCAAGGGTTTCTATGCGCTCACCGAATTCCTGTAGAATTTCGTTCTTGTCTGGTTGATATGTCATGGGCTTTTACTTTAGCGAAAATAGTTTTTTCGCGTTTTTGGTGGTTGCTTGGGCAAGTTCGCTTAAACTTTCACCTCTCAGCTTGGCCAAAAACTCCGCGGTCACCATCAGATGCCGAGGTTCACACATTTTACCACGAAATGGCTTTGGGGTCAAGAAGGGCGCATCTGTTTCTAGTAATAATTTGTTCAGTGGAACAGCCCTGGCTGCACCAAGTTGTTTTTGATCTTTGGTAAAAGTCATTATACCGTTTAAGCCTACGTAGAGCTCTCTGGACAAAATCTGATTTAATTCCTTATTTGTAGCGCTAAAACTATGAATAACACCACTTAGGCCCTTAAATTCGTCGAAAATTGGCCAAAATTCATCAAAAGCTTCGCGAACATGAAAAATTAACGGTTTTTGGTGCTTTTGGGCAATATCAAGATGAATTCTTAATAATTCTGCCTGGGCAGCCCTGTCGCTTGGGTCATGATGATAAAAATAGTCCAGACCGCATTCGCCAATAGCTATAAAAGAATTGGGATTTTCGTCAACCATTTTAGTAAGTTTTTTAGCCTGTTCTAGGGCAAACTTCGACCCTAATCTACTTATTTCGTGTGGGTGAAGTGCTGCCGTGGCGTAGCAACTTGGTTTGTCGGTACAAAATTTTTGAGCATTTTGGCTATCTTCCAAGGTCGTTCCGATGCAAATTAAAGATGAAACACCCACTTCAGCAGCTTCGGAAATCATTATTTCGGCGCTTTTCAAAAATCGATGACTAAAATCTGAATCTTGAATGTGGCAATGAGTGTCAACAAACTGCATTGTTTTCATTGTAATTCGAGAGGTAATATTTTGCACTAGTGTCCGATAATTAGTTGTTGTATACTAAACATTAACTATGCAAGATGATCCGCGAAAAACACCAGAAGTATTTGTGGCGGCGGTTATTTTTCAGCTAATCGACAACGAACTAACTGTACTTCTCACACAAAGACAACGCGATCCTTTTAACGGTTTATGGGCCCTGCCTGGTGGGCTTGTTCCACTTAAAGAAACCTTGCTTCAGGCAACAACCCGTATTCTGCACGAAAAAACAGCTGTCAAGCTCAACCAGCTTGGAGTGGTTGAGCAACTCTACACATTTGACACCTTTGCCGGTAACCCTAATGGCCCAACCGTGTCAGTAATGCATTTAGGTCTTGGCAAAGATATCGTGCCCAAAGCAACACCACTTAGCCGACATTCTCAATTTTATCTTCTAAAAGACGTTCCCGAACTGGCCTTTGACCATAGCACCAAGATTGATTTTGCTTTGCAGCGCCTTCGTAGCAAATTATCCTACACCAACGCAATCTTTGCCCTGTTACCAACATTATTTACGATGTCACAGCTGCAAACTGCTTACGAAGCAGTCTTGGGTAAAAAACTAGATAAACGCAACTTTCGCAAGAAATTTATAAGCCTTGGGCTAATTCAACAAACTAGCGAGTATCACATGTCTGGTGCCCATCGCCCTGCCCGACTCTATAAATTCAACAGCCAAACCCTAGAATACCTCACCCGTAGCTTCGACTAATAAACAATTTATCCGACGACTATGTAGTCAGAACACGTAAACAAATATGGTGTTTTGGATTAGTTTTAACTTTATCCACACAGTATATATATTACAACGTTACGTACATTTCGTAATCTGTAATTTTATGCTTGTAGCCATGTAATTACGGCGTATAATAT
Organism: Patescibacteria group bacterium; assembly: GCA_038064135.1. Classification (GTDB taxonomy): domain Bacteria; phylum Patescibacteriota; class Saccharimonadia; order Saccharimonadales; family OMJO01; genus JBBTTS01. Next base: position 5,591 of record JBBTTS010000075.1, read on the forward strand.
AAGTATGAGATACACGCTGAAAGATATGCAAGAACAGTTTCCCAACGACAGTGTTTGTCTAGATATACTTTTTGAGAGTAGGTATGGAAATCTCAAGGCATGTCCACGGTGCGGTATCGTAAGCCCAAAATACTATCGGATTAAATCTCGTATGGCTTACGAATGCAAGGAGTGTCGTTATCAAATATACCCGTTAGCAGGCACTATCTTTCAGAAATCTACGACTCCACTTACGGACTGGTTCCATGCACTATATCTGTTCTCTGTGTCTAAGAATGGCGTTTCGGCCAAGGAGATAGAACGACAAGTAGGAGTAAGTTACAAAACAGCACACAGGATGGCTAAAATGATCCGAGTACTTATGCACGAGAGTGGCAAGCTTGGTTTCTTAGGAACACCG
>JBBTTS010000076.1:0-5795 GCA_038064135.1 Patescibacteria group bacterium
AAAGATGCTACAGATGATCCAATGGTTTCGCCAACATCTTCACTAATAGCTGACGACGGTGATTTAATCGAAAAAGAGTGGGTGATCCGAGCAAAACACATCGTAGAAAGCACAAAATACGATCCCCATCAACAAAACAAGCAACTTGGCAAAGCTAGAGCCGATTATATGAAAAAGCGGTTTGATCACACAATAAAAACCGAGGAATCATAAGTAAGTCAATATGGTCGCTATCATCACGATTTTATTAATTTTCTTATTTTTGACGTTAGTTGTTGGGCCAATTATTTTTTGGCAGGTTCGCAAAATATTTCGTGAACAAAAGAATTTTGAACGTGGGCTAAAAATGGTGCCACTGTTGATTCATTTACCTCCCCTAAGTGAAGATATTGACGGTGGTGGCCGCGACACACGCGATTTAGTAGATGAAAATATTTCCAAAGCCCAGGTTTTGTATAACATCATTGCTAGTACTTATAAGAAGGAGTTTAAAAGTAAGTTTTATGGCCAGCGACATCTGGCTTTTGAAGTCATCGGGAGTAAAGGAATTGTACAATTTTATGCGGTTGTGCCGTTTGTTTTAATAGAGGTAGTTAAGCAAGCTGTTGTAAGCGCCTATCCATCTGCTAGATTAGAAGAGGTTGCCGAACATAATATTTTCAATCCAGTTGGTAAAATAAGCGGTACGGTTGGTGGAGAATTACAGCTAAAAGAGTCGTTTGCTTACCCAATCGCAACTTATCAAGACACCAAGCGTGACGGAATGCAATCTATATTAAATGCCATGTCAACAATGGACAAGGAGGATGGAGCTGGTATACAAATTCTCATGCGACCAGCAAGTTCTGGATGGCGTAAAGTTGCAACAACAATATCTGGGAAAAAACGCAAGGGTAAGGGTGGTAAGGGCAGTAGCGAAGGTGCATTTTGGTGGCTAAGACAGGCTTCAACAGCGCTTGTAAAGCCACCCGAAGCAAAAGCCGGTGAAGAAAAACAGCTATCAAGCCTAGACCAAGCAATTTATGATTCTATGGATGATAAAACTCGCCACCCTGGTTTTGAAGTTTTAATAAGAGTTGTAGCATCATCAAATTTTTCTCAAAGAGCGGAAGCAATTAGGAGCAATCTTGTGGCCTCATTTGCGTTGTTTGATGCACCGGGCAAGAATGGCTTTAAATATACTCCAGCAAAAGATATCGAAAGATTTGTAACAGCTTTTATTCTAAGATTTTTCCCGCCCGAATATAACAAAAACATTCTAAACAGTATCGAATTGGCAACTTTATTTCACTTTCCGGATCAAAAAAATATACCAACTTCTCAACTAGAGCGCCAGGGTTCAAAACAAGTTGATGGCCCAAGAAATATGGTCGAAAAAGGTCTATTGCTTGGCTACAACATCTTCAGGGGTGTTAGGAAACCAATCAGGCTTTCTCCAGAAGATCGGCGGAGGCATTTGTATTCGGTAGGTCAAACTGGTACTGGAAAATCTACATTTATGGAAAATTTGGCCCTGCAAGACATGTTAAATGGTGACGGTTTTGCATTCGTAGATCCGCACGGTGATGTAGTAGAGCGGCTTTTAGCTATGGTGCCACGAGAGCGAACCGAGGACGTTGTTTACTTTAGTCCGGCAGATATGGAATATCCCATGGGTCTTAACTTATTCGAGTTTAAGTTGCCTGAGCAGAAAGATTTCTTAATCCAAGAATCTATTAATATGCTTTATAAGCTTTATGACCCCCAAAGACAAGGCATAATTGGTCCGAGGTACGAACACTGGTTTCGTATGGCAGCGCTTACGGTTATGTCTAATCCTATAGGTGGAACATTTATCGATATCCCGAAAGTTTTTACAGACAACAAATACGCAAAAGAATTAATAAAGTATGTCGAGGATGCCGCAGTTTTAGACTTTTGGAACAATGAAATGGCCCAAACAAGTGATTATCACAAAAGTGAAGTTTTGGGTTGGTTTGTCAGTAAGTTTGGTGCCTTTATGGCTAATGAAATGATGCGAAATATTATCGGTCAAAGCAAGAGTGCCTTTGATCTACGTGAAGTAATGGATAACAAAAAAATATTGCTCGTTAATCTAAGTAAGGGCCGTACTGGGGAATTAAATTCTAAACTTCTAGGTATGATCTTTGTAATGAAGTTTCAGGTTGCTGCAATGAGCAGGTCTACTATATCAGAAGAAGAAAGAAAGGATTTCTCGTTATATGTTGACGAGTTTCAAAACTTTTCTACAGATTCTTTTGCAACTATTTTGTCGGAGGCTCGTAAATATCGCCTTAACCTGATTGTTGCCAACCAATTTACAACCCAATTGACAGACGAGATTCGCGACGCGGTGTTCGGAAATGTCGGCTCGATTGTATCATTTCGGGTCGGTGCTGATGCTGATGCTGATGCTCTAAGTAAAAAATTTCAACCTATATTCGACAGAGAAGATGTGTTGAGGTTACCTAACCACAGCACTATAACCCAAATTTTAATTGATGGAATTCCGACTCAACCATTTAGTATGACTACCATTCCGCCTCTTGGAACACCCAACGTTAAGTTATCGGAAGCCCTTAAGCAACTCTCTGCAGCCAAATATGGACAACCCAAGAAAAAAGTCGAAACAGAAATTTTTGCCAGATTAAAAAGCAAAGCTGATCCCTTAGGTGGTCAGTCTAGGATGCCTAATTCACCATTCGCAAACACTGCTCCTAGACGTCCACTTGCGGCAAATCCGCAGATGCCAAGGCCTGGCACCGGTTCATCTTTTTTAGATGATTGGCTTACAAAGCGATCAGCTGTTCCGACACAAACACCGCCTCGGCCTTTTAGTAATCAGGCTTCAGGGCAGCCAACAGTATGGTCTGCACCACCAAATGGTCAATCTACTCAAAATTCATTACCACCAGCAAGCGTTACAAGGACTAACGATGATCAAGGTACTTCTATGGCTAAGCCTGGTAATAATGACGCAAACAGCACCACTACTTATATAAATTCTTCACAGGCTGATGTGCAAAAGCTTTCGGCACCTCCGGCAATAAATATTGCCGATCAGTTATCGAAAAATATAAATTCCGACACAAACGTTGACGAAAACGATACAATATACATTGATCAGGAGGGTAATTTTACCAATAAAGAAAATTCAGGTGATAGTTAGTATTTTCTGCCCCAGTACCTAAACACTAACCAAGCGACTTCAATAATAATACCAAAAAAATAGCCTCCCAAAAAAAGACCAAATAAAGCGAAATAACTATACGTTATGCCATATCTTCGACTAGCCCAAATTAAAATAATTGTACCCACACAGGCCACAAACGATCCAGCTAACAATCCCGAGGAACGTGCAATACTTTGAGCACCGATGTTACTTACTTTCTCTACGAATGGTTTATGTAGAATTCGGCTAAAAGCTCGTTCACGGCGATTTAAATGCGTTTGAGCACGATGAAGTGTTTTTTGGTAAGCTAGTTTTTTCGATTGTCGGTTTATTTTTTGACCCGAATTAGAATCGGTATGTTTTTCTATTATTGAGCGCTCTTTACCACTTATGGCTTCTTTTTGGGCTGTACTTCTAATTTGTTCAATATGTTTGGCTGGTTGATTTATAACCTCAACAGAATTTATTGAATCAGATTCTGGTATCTTGATATTTTCCATCTCGATTTGCTTATGATGTTGAGGCAACTGTTCGTGTGATTTCGGTATACGTTCGCTCATTTTAAAATCCTCCACTAATTAATGAGTCTCGTTTTACAAAGTCTAACTCTTTGGCCATCAGATTTGTTCTGGCTATAAAATATCCCATTATTGTCGTAACTCCAAAACAAATCAGTAGTGAGGTGCCAGGACCTGTTTTTGGCAATTGTTCAACTACTTGTTCAGTGGTTTTTATTAATGGAGCTGGAAGCTTGATATTTACAGTTTGAGACCCGAATACATTGGTCATAATTAGGTCAAAAGAGCCAGGGTTAGATGTTGCTTTTGGCGTAGCTGAAATTGAATTTCTAATCTTAACAACGAAATTTTTTGTAATAGTTTTCTTAGAACCAATATTTGCAGAAGGCCACCTAAGTGTGTTATTTGATGTAAGGCTTGCGCCACCGAAGTCGATAATTTCTGCATATTCTATAATGTCGACCACGGGCTCCTCGACAACGTACTTGTTAACCGAAACTTTACCACTATTTTTAATTGTCAGTGTGTAACGAATTTCGTCGCCTGGTTTTGCCATTGTTCCGTCGGCATTTTTAATATTTTGGGTAAGATTAGAGGCTTTCTTACCTAATTCAAGACATGAGGTTTTATCGTCTTTGTCTTCCGATTCGGGGCAAGGCAAGCAGCCATTGTTCGCTTGTTGAATTCCTGGCAGGTTGGGGCAAGTATCGCAATCTTCTAACTTTAATTGTGTTCCACTTTTTCTTGGGCATACATCACACTCCATGGGCACTAATTGAATACCGGCTTTATTTTCACATATATCACACTGTTGTTTATTGGTTTGTATGCCTGTAATTCTCGGACATTCGTCGTCTGGAGGGGGTGGCGTTAGTTTGCCAACCACAACTAAATTTCCACAGTTAAATAGAACTATAAATGTCTTATTGTCTTTATTTTTACCAACTATGGCTTTGTAGGTAGAGTATGGTCCACTATCCCAAGACCACAGGTATCTCATGTAATAAGTTTTTCCTTCGATTTCAACAGCATGTTCACCTACTTTGCCGTAAGGTAATCTACCCATGGAGTATAAATTTTTATGATAATCAGTCGATTTAATGTTTTGTACGTATCCATCCTGCAAGAGTTCGCAACTAATACCATAGTGCCCTAAAATTTCTTTAAAATTGTGATCATTTTTGTTGCAGTGATTAATAGCTTGATCTTTAGTACTAAAGCCACCAGGTATAATATCATTTTGCGATAAAGCCAAACTGGGTTGCGGAGGTACAATAACTGCAAATAATTGTGCAATCACAGCAATTATCATCAAAACTATAGCAACTAATCTTACTCTTGATTCGGCGTGCAACCTTTTGGCATAAAAAGCTACCTGGTCAACCAGGCTGGGGTTAAACGGTAAATTGCTTAGTAGTTTTTGAAACATACTCGTGGCGTATCGGCCGATTACATGTTAATATTTTGTTTGTCTTTCGAGCGACGTCTATCATTTTGCTCATGCTTATTGAAACATAAAACTATGTGTTCAAACAAGTATCTACAACAGTTGTCGTTGGAAAGAAATTCGACTATAATATATAAAGAGTGGTAATGAAACGAAATATAAGAGGGTTTCTTAGAAGTGGCTAAACAAAAAGATTATGACGCAGGGTCGATTCAGGTTCTAGAAGGCCTAGAACCAGTTCGCAAACGCCCAGGTATGTACATAGGTAGTACAGGCATTGATGGTCTCCATCATATGATCAAAGAAGTAGCTGACAATGGTATTGACGAGGCAATTGCTGGCCATGCCACTACAGTTAGTGTTTTGCTTCTTAATGATGGCGGCGTTCGAATTGAAGACGACGGTCGAGGAATCCCAGTTGAGAAACACCCGAAAACTGGCGTAAGTACTCTAGAGACTGTATTAACTATTCTTCACGCAGGTGGTAAGTTTGACGGTAAAGGTTATAAAGTGTCCAGCGGATTACACGGGGTTTGCGTAAGTGTTGTTAACGAACTTTCTATTAAATTTTTATCAGAAGTTTATCTTGACGGATTCGAATATCGTAGAGAATTTAGTCTTGGTTCGACACTTGCGCCTATAAAAAAAATTGTCTCTA